>NZ_JAUORC010000022.1:0-89545 GCF_030547465.1 Shewanella sp. 5_MG-2023 | reverse complement strand
AACTCAAGCGTATCGATGATAATGACATCATTGAGGCCGTATCAGGCATCGCAGAGAAGCATAGGGCTTATGGTTTTCGAAAGATATTTAAACGACTACGGCTCCTAGGGCATCAATGGGATCATAAACGTGTGTATCGCGTTTATTGTGGTTTAAAACTTAACTTACGACGTTAAGAATTATCAAACTTTAATATAAACGCACACCAGGGGGCTGCATATGTGCTTGCTTTTTGAACGCAAAGTGACCTGTGCAGCCTGTTTTGTATGAAACTTTCTTACATAAAAATTATACTTAAAAAAGCCATTTCACAAAAATATCAATTTATGATTGTATTTGGCGATATCAGCTTATGGTTATTTTTGTGCTAACTCCATGATTATATTTGAAAGTGAAATATCAACTTATGGTTGTTTCAACAAGAGTTGTTTCAACAAGAGTAACCATCAGCTAATGCGTCTCAATTAGCTTAAGTTAGTGATTCAGATTAGTTACTCGCATTAGTTGCTAAATAAAAGCCACTTAATCACCAGATTAAGTGGCTTTTTTATATCGGTAGCTCAATTTCATTTGCTTATCTATCGGTTTAGTTATCGACACAGCCATGACTTAATCATTTACTCTGCGACTAACACAATCACAATCACAATCACATACACAATCACATACGCAATCACCTACACAGTCAGCAACTAAACCCCAAGTTCCGGTGCTAGTCTAAAGTTAAATGCTGCCCAAAAAAGTGCAACAGTATTTTATCTTGCACCGTTACGGACGCTTAGGGGCAATAGGTTTTTCAGTTGCAAACACATTTAATCATTTATAACAGAGGTTTACATTTATGGCATGGTTACTGAATGGACTATGACAACAATACTCGTCATTGAGACTATTTATTGGTTTAATCTGCAGTTTGTTGAATATTTATGCAGAGCGACAAGATGGAACACATTAACGATAAAGCAAAGGCGCTTTAATTATTCCTTAGGGATAATTAAAGCGCCTTTTTTGTTTTAAGTCATTTTAAACTTAAAAGGGATAAACGATGAACTGGAAAACGTCTTTTAAACAGCTTGCGGTCGCGCTAAGTATTGGTGCAGCGATGCAAGTTAATGTTGCCACTGCAGAAGTAGGCTTTCCTGAAAAAGAAGAGCTGACATTTGGTTTTATTAAACTGACCGATATGGCGCCTATCGCTATCGCTTATGAAAATGGTTATTTCGAAGAAGAAGGCTTATACGTCACCATCGAAGCTCAAGCTAACTGGAAAGTGTTACTGGACGGCGTGATTGATGGCCGCTTAGATGGGGCGCATATGCTAGCAGGTCAGCCTATTGCAGCCACGATTGGTTATGGTACCAAAGCCCATATCATTACGCCTTTTTCAATGGATTTAAATGGTAATGCTATTACTGTATCCAATGATATTTGGGCGCAAATGAAGCCTAACATCGCTAAAAATGCTGATGGTAAACCGGTTCATCCCATTAAAGCTGACTCGCTCAAACCTGTGGTAGATAAATATAACGAGCAAGGTAAGCCCTTTAAAATGGGCATGGTATTTCCAGTCTCTACCCACAACTATGAACTACGTTATTGGTTAGCCGCTGGTGGTATTCACCCCGGTTTTTATGCGCCTCACAAAGGTGATACTTCAGGACAACTTGACGCTGAAGCTTACTTATCTGTTACGCCGCCACCGCAAATGCCATCAACCCTTGAAGCTGGCACCATCTATGGCTACTGCGTTGGTGAGCCTTGGAACCAACAAGCGGTATTTAAAGGCATCGGGGTGCCAGTGGTTACCGATTATGAAATTTGGAAAGATAACCCTGAAAAAGTATTTGGTATTACTGCAGAATTTGCTGAAAAGTATCCAAACACCACTATTCGCTTAACTAGAGCATTAATTAAAGCGGCTAAATGGTTAGACGAAAACAACAATGCTAACCGCCCAGCAGCTGTGAAAATCTTATCTCAATCTAACTATGTTGGCGCTGATTACGATGTGATTGCCAATAGCATGACGGGCACCTTTGAATATGAGAAAGGTGATAAGCGCGCGGTGCCTGATTTCAACGTGTTCTTTCGTTATAACGCAACCTACCCATATTACTCAGATGCGATTTGGTACTTAACCCAAATGCGTCGTTGGGGACAGATTTCAGATGATAAGCCTGATTCTTGGTACAAAGAGATAGCTGCCAAGGTTTACCGTCCAGATATCTATGCAAAAGCGGCGCAATCGTTAATTGATGATAAAAGTATTGATGCCAAACATTTCCCTGACTTTGCTACTGAAACGGGCTTTAAAAAGCCGCAGCAACATTTTATTGATGACATTGTGTATGACGGTAGTGCACCGAATGCCTATATCAACAAGTTCAGTATCGGATTAAAACAAGGCGACAAACTGTAAGCCTGAGCTTAAGTACTTTATCTCGAGTTTTATGTCGAGTTTGATTCAGATTTTATGCAAGTAAGAGCTATCGAAGTGAGGATAGACCTATGACAACCATTGCAAGATTAGCGCAGAGACTCCCTATGGATAAGTCGGCTGTAACTTCGTTGTTAGCCAAATCAGCGGCAATGAGCAAAGCATTATTATTACCGCTCATCGGTATTACCGTGTTTTTGGTTATTTGGTCAATTACAGCCAATAATATTAATACATCCCTAGGTAAGTTTCCTGGTCCTGTGGCTGTTATAGGTCAGTTCGATGGGCTTTACCAAGAGCATAATGCCGAGCGAGAAAAGGCGGCGGCTTTTTATGAGCGCCAACAAGTTCGCAATAATGCAAGGCTGGCTGCCGATCCCAGTTATCAAGCGAAAACCAGAACGTATACCGGTAAGGAAACCTTCTTCGATCAGATAGTGACCTCACTTATCACGGTTATGTCTGGGTTTATACTAGCCGCCATTATTGCTATCCCCATGGGGATCTGGATGGGGTTAAGTAAAACCGTTAATGCAGCGGTTAATCCGATAGTGCAAATATTCAAACCTGTGTCACCACTGGCATGGTTGCCGTTGGTGACCATGGTGGTGAGCGCGTTATATGTGTCACCAGATCCTATGTTCTCTAAATCATTTATCAACTCCATGTTAACCGTCACCCTCTGTAGTCTGTGGCCCATGGTCATTAATACCTCAATAGGGGTGGCATCCATTGATTCTGACTTACTCAATGTCAGCCGGGTGCTGCGCTTATCACCGTTAACCCACGTACAAAAAATCGTGCTACCAGCATCAATACCACTGATTTTTACTGGCATGCGTTTATCCCTGAGTGTCGCATGGATGGTGTTAATTGCCGCTGAAATGTTGGCGCAAAACCCTGGGCTTGGAAAGTTTGTTTGGGATGAGTTCCAAAACGGCAGTTCAGAATCTCTGTCACGGATTATGGCGGCAGTGATTGTGATTGGCTTTATTGGCTTTTTGTTAGACCGTGGCGTACTGGCACTACAGCGCTGGTTCTCTTGGGATAAAAGTCACTAACTGGTTGAAGAGTTCGTTGAGGAATAAGGATAAATCTTATGAGTGTATTTTTAGACATTAGTAATATCGACATGGACTTTCCAACCCCAAATGGGCCGTTTAAGGCGCTAAAGGAAGTCAATTTAAAAATTAATAAAGGTGAGTTTGTCTCGCTTATTGGTCACTCGGGGTGTGGTAAATCAACCGTACTCAATATTGTGGCGGGGCTATATCAGGCCACCAAAGGTGGGGTAATTTTAAATAGTACTGAAGTCTCAGAGCCCGGGCCTGAGCGAGCTGTGGTATTTCAAAACCACTCTTTATTGCCTTGGTTAACCTCATATCAAAATGTGGAATTAGCAGTAAAGCAGGTGTTTAAAGGCACTAAGTCAAAAGCTGAAATGAAGCAATGGATTGAATACAACCTGAGCCTAGTGCATATGGATCATGCGATGCACAAACTGCCCAGTGAAATATCTGGCGGCATGAAACAACGAGTGGGCATCGCCAGAGCCTTGGCAATGGAACCTGAAGTGCTATTGATGGATGAGCCTTTTGGGGCGCTCGATGCTTTGACCCGAGCCCATATGCAAGACTCGCTGATGGAAATTCAACTGGAGCTTAATAATACCGTCATCATGATCACCCATGACGTGGATGAAGCGGTATTGCTGTCAGACAACATTGTGATGATGACCAATGGCCCAGAAGCAACCGTGGGTGAAATTCTTACAGTTGATTTACCCCGCCCAAGAGATCGTCTGGCGCTAGCAGAAGATCCTGAATACAACCGTTTGCGGGCCGAAGTACTGAAGTTTCTTTATGAGAAACAGCGCAAAGTAGAGCCTATTAATATTAGTAAGTCATTAACTACATCAGATGAACAGGCTGAAGCGGTTTAACACTGATGCATGGAACAGTTTAGTTATAAATATAAAAGGAAAGATGATGAAACAGAAGCAACTCGCTGCACTGATTAATAGCAAATTAACCAAATCGATAGTAAGCCTTGCGGCGCCGCTATCATTAACCTTGTTGGCCATGGGCTCGGCTCATGCTGAAACGACCCAGTCCGTTGCTGATGCGGTCACCCAAGGCAGCGTTAAGGTCGACTTGAATTTGCGTTATGAAATGGTTGATCAAGATAATGCCTTAAAAGATGCTGATGGTTTAACCCTTCGCACTCGTCTGACTTATGCCACAGCTGATTACTATGGTTTTTCGTCCACCCTTGAGTTTGAAGATTCACGTGTGGTTGCCGGCGTTGATGATTACAACAATACCTTAGGTAAAAATCCGCAATATTCAGTGATTGCCGATCCAGAAACCACCGAGTTTGATCAATTCTTTTTAAAATATAACTATGAAGGCTTTACCGTTAAAGGTGGTCGCCAAGTCATTACCTTTGATAACCAACGCTTTGTGGGTCATGTGGGCTGGCGTCAAGATAGACAGACCTTCGATGGGGTGATGTTAGAGTACAAATTTAACGATGTATTTAAAATTGACTACGGCTATATCAGCCAGCGTAATCGTATCTTTGCACAGGAAAAAGATATCGATTCAAAAGATAACCTGATAAATGCTTCACTAAAAACCGATTTTGGTACCTTAAGTGGTTATGGGTATTTACTAGAAGAAGATAGCGCCATTGATAACGGCCTTGATACCTATGGTTTACGCTTTGCTGGTAATACCGATGTGGGTGATATCAAAGTATTGTATTCAGCAGAGTATGCCACCCAGGATTCTGATAACGCAGACTTGTCCTATTCAGCTGATTATATGAGCGTTGAGGCTGGAGTCGGTTTTTCGGCGATTACTATTAAAGTGGGTTATGAAGTATTGGGATCAGACGGCGGCGACTATGGTTTCCAAACACCTTTAGCGACCTTGCATGGCTTTAATGGTTGGTCAGATCAGTTTTTATCAACCCCTAAACAAGGCTTAGCCGATCTTTACGCCTCAATTGGCGGTAAGGTGATTGGCGGTAAATGGGCGCTGGTATATCACGATTTTGAGGCTGATGAATCATCGGCTTTAGTGGATGATTTAGGGTCTGAAATTAATGCAGTCTTCAGCGTGCCGGTGACAAAAAATTATACCTTAGGGGTTAAATACGCCGCGTATTCAAAAGGCGATACTGCTGCAGGTAAAGTCGATACTGATAAACTGTGGTTATGGGCTAATGCTAAGTTCTAGCCGTAGCTTTTAAGCAGTTGGTCTGAACAGTTAACGCTTAAATAAAAACGGCTAACTCAGTTTGAGTTAGCCGTTTTTTAATAAATTTTCGCTGCTGAGCGACTCGATTTAAGCCGCTTGATTTAGCGCTTTTTCATCTGAATAAAACTGTTGCTCATCGAATTGGCCTTCGCTTTTGCCAACAACCACAGCTGTCATCATGTCACCAGTGACATTGGTTGCGGTGCGGATCATATCAATAACGCGGTCAATAGCGGCGATAAAGGCAATGCCTTCAAGGGGTAAACCAACCACGCCCAAGGTCACTGTTAGCATCACCATCGCACTACCTGGAACACCTGCTGTACCTACTGACGCCACAGTTGCCGTTACCGCAATGAGCATGTAGTCGGTCATATCCAGTGGAATACCGTAAATTTGCGCAATAAATATCGCCGCAATAGCAGGGTAAATACCGCCACAGCCATCCATGTTCATGGTAGCGCCTAACGGCAATACAAAGGCGCTATAGCGCTTTGATACACCCATAGACTCAGTACATTTACTACTTGCTGGTAAGGTGCCAAAACTTGATGCGGTGCTAAATGCCACTAGTTGAGCAGGCATGGCTTTACGGAAAAATTGTACAGGGCTTAGGCCGGCAGCAAACTTCACTAAACCACCATAAACAAAAATAATATGAATTAATGCGGCCACATAAATAGCCACAATAAACTTACCTAATGGCAGTAAAGTTGACAGGCCGTATTCACCAACAACCCATGCCATCAAGCCAAACACGCCGATAGGGGTAAGCTTTAGTACCATGCGGGTTAGTTCAAACATTACTTCTGAACCTGCTTCAATGGTGCGCTTAAGTGGCTCTGCCTTTTCACCAACGGCGTTAATTGCAATACCAACGAGCGCTGCAAACACGATAATTTGCAGGACTTTACCTTCAGCTAATGATGCAAAAGGGTTTACTGGGATCATGTTTAGTAATACTTGGGCAAACCCTGGGATATCACGGTCGCGCACTTCTGAGGTCGCTAGTTCTAAACTGCCGCCCATATCAAATGAGCTACCAATGGCTAAACCAATAAACGATGCCATGGTGCCAGTAAACATGAACATGCCTAAGGTTTTAAAGCTTAAGCGCTTTAAATTAGCTTGTGAGCCTAATGAGGTAATACTGACAACGATGGCGCAAAAAACTAAAGGTGCAACCAACATTTTGATGGCGCGAATAAATAAATCACCTAAAGGTTTTAGTATTACTGCACTTTCGCCTAAAGCTACACCTGCAAGGATACCTAAGGCAAAGCCTGCGAGTACTTTTTGCCAAAAAGGAATGCGTTTCAAGGTTTGAAAAATCATCAAGGTTCCAACTATTTATTATGCTTGCCAGTCGTTACCAGCAAGAGGATTATTATTTCAATAACCTTATACAATCACACAAAAGGCCATTGAATAGTCATTGTAGCTATGTATTACGTTAGCGGTATAAACTGAGTTTAGCCATTGACTTCAGGCTATTTTAAGCCAGCCTAATTAGAGTCTTTTAGGTAATATTTTTCGAATTGTATTCAGCGAATATCGTCGGGACAAACCGTTTTTAATATAACTTATATCATTTTTTCAATTTGTTAATTACATATTGAAATTCAACAGCTTGTTAACTCGTTTTTATATTACGAGTTTAATTGCTAAAACACTATAGATATCATTAGGTAAAGTAAATGACTGCATTGTGGTTAATGTTCAGCGGGGCTTTTTTAGCGGCAACTTTGTTACCAGGAGGTTCAGAAGTTTTACTTGTAGCCTTACTTACGGATCAACCAGAAACCTGGCTTGCGCTGCTGGTGGCTGCCAGTGTTGGTAACACCTTAGGAGCAATAAGCAGTTACTATTTAGGCTATTTAGGTCGCTTTGCTAAGATGCCAGAGGATCTAGCGAGTAAGAAATACCAACATGGATTAAAATTAATTGAAAAATATGGCTATTGGGCGTTGCTGCTTTCTTGGTTGCCATTAATTGGCGATATTCTATGTTTACTCGCTGGCTGGTTAAAGCTACCTATTATCCCGTCTACTGTCATGATGTTAATCGGTAAAACGATTCGTTACTCATTAATAGTGGCTGCCTTTATGTTGGCATGGTAAAACAACTGTTATTGGTTTTTTTTATAAAACCCTATCGTGATCACTGTTGTTAGCTATCTGATTGGAGAGGATATTTTTATATGCGATTGAACCAACAAGGTATAAAACGACTCATAGCATCACATTGACTGATTTCATTGGCTAGATTTCAAGGAGTATATAAGTGAAGAAATGGATCTTGGCAGCAGCGATCTCTATCGCCATTAGTGGCTGCGCACATGAAGCAACAATTTCCCCTGCGTTACCTCAAGGGGTCACATTAGTTGAAACCGTCGCTCAAAGTGACTCTGTGGGTATTCCTTATAAGAAATATCAGCTAGAAAATGGTCTTACGGTGATTTTACATCAAGATACCTCAGACCCTCTCGTTCATGTTGACGTCACTTATCATGTGGGCTCAGCTCGTGAAGTGGCGGGGCGCAGTGGCTTTGCCCATTTATTTGAGCACATGATGTTTCAGGGCTCGCAAAATGTCGGCGATGAGCAGCATTTCAAAGTCGTTACTGAGGCTGGTGGCACCTTAAATGGCACCACCAATACCGATAGAACCAATTATTTTGAGACTGTACCCAGCAACCAGCTGGAAAAAATGCTCTGGCTTGAATCTGATCGTATGGGCTTTTTATTGCCAGCATTGACCAGTGAAAAATTTGAAGTCCAGCGTGAGACAGTTAAAAATGAACGCGCTCAGCGAATTGATAATCAACCTTATGGCCGTTTGAATGAGCGCTTTAACCAAGCAATGTATCCTGCTGGGCATCCGTATTCGTGGCCAGTGATAGGTTGGCCAGAAGATTTAGAGCGTGCCAGTGTTGATGATGTGCGTAATTTCTTTAAGCGCTGGTATGGCCCTAATAACGCTACCTTAACCATTGGTGGTGATTTCGATGAAATGCAAACACTAGCCATGGTGAATAAGTATTTTGGTGAGCTAAAACGTGGTCCAGAGGTGTCAGCAGATCCTAAAACCCCAGTGGTCTTAGATAAAACCCGTTATATTTCAATGGAAGATAAAGTTCATTTGCCGCTGATTTATATGGGTTTCCCCACAGTATACGCTCGACATAAAGATGAGGCCGCGCTGGATTTATTAGCCAATATTCTCGGTGGCGGTAAAACCTCACTGCTATACAAAAACTTAGTCAAAGATGGTTATGCAGTACAAGCCTCGGTAGGTCATCCATGCCAAGAGTTAGCTTGTAGCTTAACCTTGTATGCACTGGCTAATCCCGCTTCGGGGGCAACGCTTGCGACGCTTGAGCAGAAAATTAATGACTCTATTAAGGAGTTTGAGCAGCGTGGCGTGACAGATGATGACTTACAAAAGGTTAAAGTACAGTTTGAAGCCGATACTATTTTTGGCATGCAAAGTGTAAAAGGTAAGGTATCAACTCTGGCCTACAATCAAACCTTTTTTGACAACCCTGACATGGTAGCCAGTGACTTGGCCCGTTATGCCAGTGTCACCAAAGATGATGTAATGCGGGTGTTTAATACGTATATCAAAGACAAACCTATGGTGGTCATGAGCGTTGTACCTGAAGGGGCAAAACAATTAATTGCCGCTGAAGATAACTTTACCCCAACCATGATGCCGGTAGCGCCAGAAGCCGTGAGCGGCGTCGATAACGTCAGACAAATTACCTCAAACTTTGATCGTACTATTATGCCAAAGGTGGGTGATGCGCCAGTACTAAAAGTGCCTGAGTTATGGAATGCTTCACTGACCAATGGTATTGAAGTCATGGGTACTGAGAGTCATGAAACTCCAACCGTTGAATTACTGATTTATCTTGAAGGCGGCCACCGCGTTGCGCCCCAAGGTAAAGCGGGCGTGGCGTCATTAACGGCATCTATGCTCAATGAATCAAGCGCTAAACGTTCAACTGAAGAACTAGCTGGCGCATTAGAAATGCTTGGCAGTAGTGTGTCCTTTGGTGCATCGGGCTCACAAAGCTATATTCAGCTTTCAAGTTTGACTGAAAATCTCGCGCCGACTTTAGCGATATTACAAGAGAAGCTATTTACCCCAGGTTTTGTTGAGGCTGACTTTCAGCGCCTTAAACAGCAGCAATTACAAGGTTTACAGCATCAAGAGTCAGATCCTAACTTTTTAGCGCGCCAAGGCTTTTCAACATTATTATATGGTGAAAACAGCCCGTTAAGCGTCAATGCTTCTGGCACCTTAGAAAGTGTTGCCGCATTAACCCTTGAGGATGTTAAACAGTTTTATCAGCAGCAGTATCGAGCGGGTAATGCCAAAATGGTGCTGGTATCTGATTTAAGCAAGCAACAAGTGCTGCCGTTATTAAGCCCGTTTGCAGCTTGGCAAGGCAGTGCCAGCTCGCCATTTGTATTACCGCAATTACCAGAGCTTGCTGGTGGCACCATTTACATTATTGATAAACCAGATGCGGCGCAGTCGGTTATTAATATTGGTAAGCGGGCGTTAACCTATGATGCAACAGGCGACTACTTTAAGTCTTACTTAATGAATTACCCATTAGGTGGCGCATTTAACAGTCGGATAAACCTCAATTTGCGGGAAGACAAAGGTTATACCTATGGTGCTCGCAGTGGTTTTAATGGTGACAGTTTAGTGGGGCGATTTATGGCTTCAGCCAGTGTTCGCACTGATGTGACTGCAGAGTCACTTATTGAGTTTATTAACGAGATTAATCTATATCAGCAGCAAGGTATGAGCGAAGAGGAGTTAACTTTTTTACGTAGCTCAATTTCACAAGGTAAAGCATTAGACTACGAAACGCCTTATCAAAAAGCGGGCTTCATGCGGATGATTCAGCGTTACCAACTTGATGACAACTTTACTGAGCAGCAGGCAAATATTGTTCAACAAGTTTCGCGTGCTGAGCTAAATGAGTTAGCTGCCACGCAATTAGACTTATCACAGATGGTGATGCTGATTGTGGGCGATAAAGCTGCTATTCTGCCTAAGTTGCAAGCTTTGGACTATCCTATAGTTGAAATAAAATAAGCATCGCAGTTGTTTTTAGGATAAAAAACCTTATATAGATCAGATATAGGGTTTGATAGCCATTTAAAAATGCTAGAATTTAGTAATTAACGGTGACAGGTTAACTGTTACCGTTTTTTATTTGTAAAACATAGTGAGTGTAGAATGGCTGAAAATGCTTTTTACTGTGAGCTCATATGTGTTTAATAACATGCTTTTAATTGGTTTAAAGAAATGTTAGTGCTAAATATCAGGTCTAGCAGTTTGAATGTCGCATAAGCGAGTCACTACAAGAGAACAGCAAATTGAATTCATTCAATGAAACAGTCGATTATCTATCAAATGCCCAAGGGCGTGAATCTTTACTCGGCATGGTACGAGGCATTGAGCGCGAAGCGCTGCGCATCGAAAGCACTGGCCACCTCGCGATGGATAGCCATCCGCAAAAGCTCGGCTCAGCCTTAACGCATTCTCGTATTACCACTGATTATAGTGAGTCTTTACTTGAGTTCATTACCCCGGTGAATACTAATATTGACACCTTACTTGAAGGGTTAACTCAAACTCACGCCTACAGTGTTAAAAACATGAATGGCCAGACGCTATGGCCTGTGAGCATGCCGTGTTATGTCGGCGATGAAAAAGATATTCCTATTGCCCGTTATGGCAGTTCTAATAACGGTCAAATGAAAACCTTATACCGTAAAGGCTTAACCCATAGATACGGCGCACTCATGCAAATTATTGCAGGGGTGCATTTCAATTTTTCAGTCTCTGAACAATTGTGGGATAGCTTATATGAACGTACTGATAAGTCAGTGTCGCGCTGTGAGTTCATCTCAGAGTCTTACTTTGGCATGATCCGTAATTATCGCCGTTTAGTTTGGGTATTACCGTATTTCTTCGGTTCATCTCCTGCGCTGTGTGGCTCGTTCATTAAAGATAAAAACGTCGGATTTGATTTTAAGAAAACCGGTAAGGGCACCTTATACCTGCCATATGCGACTTCACTTCGTATGAGCGATTTAGGTTACACCAATAAAGAGCAAGAACGCTTAAACATCAGTTACAACTCACTGCCTGAATATTTACAAGGGGTGGGCGAAGCCATTCGCATGCCTTCTGCCAGTTTTGAGAAAATCGGCGTTAAAGTCGATGGTGAATATCGTCAGCTCAATAGCAATGTGCTGCAAATTGAGAATGAGTTTTACTCGCCAATTCGTGCCAAGCGAGTCACCAAAGCAGGTGAGAAACCTTCAGAGGCATTGTCTCGCGCTGGAGTTGAATACATTGAAGTGCGTGCATTAGATGTAAACCCTTATAGCCCAATTGGTATTGATGCCAGTCAGGTAAGATTTTTAGACTTATTCTTGCTGTACTGCTTGCTGTCGTCATCAGAAAAAAGTGATTGCGCTGCAGAGCAGGAAATCGCCGCTAACTTGCAAGCTGTGGTAGTTGAAGGTCGAAAGCCTGGGCTTGAGCTAATTAAAAATGGTCAGTCAATTAGCCGCACTCAATGGCTGAATGACATATTTGAACCTCTGTCTCGCCTCGCTAAGTTGTTAGATGGTGATTCTGGTAATGCATACCAACAGGCATTATCGCAATGGCAAGCCGCTATCGACGATCCAAGTTTAACCCTATCGGGTCGCGTGCTGGACGATGTGGTTAATCAAGGTCAAGATCATAGCAGTTGGGTGAAAAAACTGGCGCTAGATTATCAGCAATATTTATCTGACTACCCATTATCCGCTGAGGTGGAAGCTGGCTATGTTGAAGAGGCGGCACTATCACTTGCTCAACAGCATATGGCGGAAGCGTTACCGAGTGTCGGCTTTGATGAGTTTTTAGCTGATTATTTTGCTGACTTATCCAAACCTGCCGCAGCGTGTCGTTAATGAAAAGGCTAGCTTTATCTGTGGTGGTGCTGGGTCTATTACAAGGCTGTGCATCATCAGTGGATGAGCAAGCTATCTGTGGCTCGGTGGCGAGTTATATAACCCCACCGACCTCGCAGAGTCTTTATCGCGTGGTGGTGACTCATCTTGATGGTAAGCCTGTTATCTCAAGGCCTTATTATAAATTAACCGCTGGAAAACATGAGTTTACCGTGGCAGAGCTCATTGAGTCGCCTGAGTTAAAAGTTAAGCTTGCTGCCCGTAAGCCTAAAAATATTGATGTTGATGTGAAAGCGCACCTGCAGCTTCATTTAGCGGCTGAATTTAATCAAGATAGAATTTATACTGGCGAGAATACCGATTACTGGCAACCCGTCATATGGCAGCAAGAGCCCCATGAATGTGAGTTTGCCAACCCCGATAATTAATGTGCCGCTTAGGCGCGATAAGTGTCCCCAATTAGGCAATAATTTAATGGTTTAGTTACTCATTTATTCCGATATTAAATGTTACCTTGATAGTCTTTTTAGAAAACCTTAGCCGCTGAACCTCCCTCTAGCCCAGCTTTATTGTCAGACTTGAGTTCAAGTATTTTTTGACTAATACCAATGGTCGCATTCTAGCGACAGATTAAGTTCTATTTTTTAACGCCGTGGTTTGCATCTAGTTTATTTTGATGTGAAAATCGAATCGCTTTAGTTAACTCCTGATATTGATTACTTTAAGGGCATTTATGACGTGGTTTTTTCGTGCTTTGGGCGCAATGTTTCTTTTACAGCTTACGGGCTGTGCAACTCCGCCACCTAAAGAGCCTGATAATTTATGCTCAATATTTCAAGAAAATCGCTCTTGGTATAAATCGGCGGTAAAAGCGCGCGAAAAGTGGGGCGTACCAGTACATGTGCCTTTAGCTATGATGTTCCAAGAAAGCTCGTTTAAACATAATGCCGCGCCACCAATGGAATACTTTTGGGGCTTTATTCCTATTGGCCGCGCCAGTGATGCCTATGGCTATGCTCAAGCAAAAACCATGACATGGGATGACTATGTACGTGAAACCGGTAATTCATGGTCAAGTCGCAGTAATTTTGATGATGCGATGGATTTTATGGGCTGGTTTATCTATAAAACCCATGCCATTAATGGGGTGTCAAAATGGGATGCGAAAAATCAGTATTTGAATTATCACGAAGGTTGGGGCGGCTATAAACGTGGCAGCTATAAAGCTAAAGCATGGCTTGGACCTGTTGCTAATCGTGTTGATGCTCGCGCCAGAAATTACGCTGCTCAGTATCATACCTGTAAAGAAGATCTCGACTCTTCCTGGTTATGGCGGTTATTTTTCGGTTAATACGCATTAGTTATTGTCATTCTCATCAGCCTCGCATTCGCGGGGCTTTTACTTTCTCTTGGTTAGATCAGTTTTTATACTTAACCTTGTTCATAAATATTTAACAATTAACGCTAAACTTTTTGCAGCTTATTCCGATAGTAATAAAACCGCTTGTGACAATTTGTAACCCTTGAGGCTATATGGCTTTTTGGGGGGATCAATGTTAAGCACCGCTAGCGCTAAAAGCTCATGACGAGTTGCTAGAAAAATATAATCACTACTTTCGGAACTGTATATGCAATCTCACAATAATAATAAATTACAGGCAACACTGCTTTATCCGTTAATCTCGTTGGTGCTGGTGGCATTGGTCATCATTGCATTTTTACCTTCTCAAATTGATAAAACCACGCTGTTACTCATTGTCGCGCTATTAGGTGCGGCGCAAACGATAGTAGGTCTGTATTTATTTAAGCAGTTTTTACACACACGCTTGAGTCAACTGGCTGAGTATCTAAGTTTAGTTATTAGTACGAAAGCCGCCCCTAAAAAGCCGCTAATCGATAGTGGTAATGATTTACTGGCGAAAATTACCAACGACCTTAGTGGTTTTATTGAAGAACTGAAATTGGTTTTAGATGACATTAAGCAAGATGCCAATAATTTTCACCATGGCTCGCAGGAGTTGGCGCAGCAAATGAATTCGGCTGAATCATCCGTTGCCAAAAGCACTGCTGAAACCGAGCTTATTTCAAGCTCATTAGCAGACATAGTGAAAACGGCAGATGAGTTATCAATCAATGCCGACGAATTTAAATCAACCTCTACGGAAGTGAAGCAATTACTTGAGCTCGGTAATAATGATGCGTTAAGTAATCAAACTGCCATGACCACCTTTGCCAATGGCATTGAAAGTTTGGTATCTGATTTAGATTTATTAAACAGCGACAGCCAGAAAATTGGTAATGTTTTAGAAGTGATTAAAAGTATTGCCGAGCAAACCAACCTATTGGCGCTAAACGCTGCCATTGAGGCCGCTAGAGCCGGTGAGCAAGGCCGCGGTTTTGCGGTTGTGGCTGATGAGGTTCGCGCATTAGCTCATCGCACTCAGGAGTCGACGGTAGAAATTCAAACTATTGTTTTAGAGCTGCAAGCCAAAGCGGGTAATGCTGTTAATGCCATTAGCGACAGTCAAAGAGTGACTAATGAAAGCGTGCAACAATGCCTGCGGGTCACCCAAGCATTTACTGATATTGGCGGCGCATTTGAGCAACTTGATAGTGTTGCCAGTAATATGACCTACAGCATTCAAGGGCAGCAATCTTCCACTAACAGTATCAGTAGTCGAGCGCTGGAAATTACCCGTTTGAGTCATGAAGTGCAGCAGAGCTTAAAAGCGATTTCAGACCGCGCTTATAGGCAACAAACCAGCTCTGAGCATCTTGAGAAAGTACTCACTCGAGTGTGTATTTAAACCCTAGCTAAATCATTACTTGCAAATCAATAGTCCATAAAAAAGGAGCCTTAGCTCCTTTTTTATGGGTTACGATTAAGTGCCATTGATCTTAATCAGCGCTAAATTCATCTAAAACCCAGGCTAATGGCGCTTGATACTGCTGCGGCATCCATTGTTGTAGCTGACCAATACTGTCGGTTAGCATCGCGCTATTATGAACCGATAAGTTTAAGTGACCCACTTTACGACCGACGCGAACTTCTTTGTTGTACCAGAATAACTCAGCGTTGGGTAAGCTTAACCAGCGGTCATCTTTATCAACACCAATTAAGTTCACCATCACACATTGATGATTCACTTGTGGGGTATGTAAAGGTAATCCGCACAAGGCACGCAGGTGCAATTCAAACTGATTGATATGACAACCTGATTGAGTCCAGTGACCAGAGTTATGAACCCGAGGGGCTAACTCATTAATCAGTAATTCATCACCAACCCGGAAACATTCCATCGCCATCACTCCAACATACTCAAGCTTATGCATAATTTTACTTAGCATGGCTTCAGCTTGGGCTTGTAAGTGGTTTAAGCGCGATAATGGCGCAATCGATGCCATTAAAATACCGTCTTGATGGAGATTTAACGCTAGCGGGTAAAATAAGCATTCGCCGGTTTGGGTTCGTACGCCCACTAATGACACTTCTTCATCAAAATTAATCGCTTGCTCAGCAATGGCTTCATTACGCCAATCAGCAGGGATGGTGGTTGATTCAGCTTGTTTTAACCAGTGTTGACCTTTGCCGTCGTAGCCACCGGTGCGGCGCTTTAATAATACTCGCTCGCCATATTGCTGATGCAACTGCGCCGTTTGAGTATTATCGTCAACCAGCACCCAAGGTGACGTTGGTACAGCTAACTCATCCAATAAGCTTTTTTGGGTAAAACGGTCTGCCAGCAGGCCAAAAACCGGGCCATTAATGAAATGCTTATGCTTGCTAAGTTGCAAGCTTAAGTTTGATTCAGGCCATTGCTCTCGTTCTGCGGTGATGACGTCAGTATCGTTAAGAGGTAAACGCTCATCTGATGGGGTCATAATATCAACCGGACGAACATTAATCGCTAAAGGCTGCCCAGCATGGGACAACATAGCGCCTAATTGACCATCACCTAAAACCCATACATTGTGCTGTGTAGCGTGGGTTTGATTTTTTTGCTCACCGTCCTGCTTAGCCATTAAGCTTCCCTCGGATCTGGATTTTCAAGGATTGAATTAGTTTGCTCTTCACGAAAAGCATCCAAACGCGCTGCAAGTTCACTGTCTTCAACCGCAAGAATTTGGCTAGCAAGTAAGCCGGCATTAAACGCCCCAGCAGTACCAATAGCAAGGGTACCAACTGCAATACCTTTAGGCATTTGTACGATAGACAGTAAGCTGTCCATGCCTGATAACGCTTTGCTTTGCACAGGCACACCCAGCACTGGAAGGCGGGTTTTTGAGGCAATCATACCGGGTAAATGTGCTGCACCACCGGCGCCGCCGATAATGACTTTAAAGCCTTTACCAGCAGCAGTGCTAGCAAAGTCCATGAGTTTGTCAGGAGTACGATGCGCTGAGACAACTTCAACGTGATATGGCACCTGCAGCTTATCCATAATTTCTGCGGCGGCTTCCATGGTCGGCCAATCACTCTTAGATCCCATAACTACGGCAACAAGGGCTTGCATGATAACTCCTTAACACACTTATTATATTAGAATAATTTTACTTATACCTGCATAGGGTACAGGCATTATAGGCTGCATTTTTGCGCCTATAAAAAAGGGGCTAGATAATATCATGTTGGCTCACATTTCGCTGCATTTCAGTGTTTTTTGGGGCTGAAACTCAGTTTGTGATTACGAATGCTTATACTGGCTTTTGGTAAACATCGAACAGCAATCGTGTACTGCAAGTTTTGGGTTATTGATAAGGTAAAAATTAACCCGTTAACGTTACGCATAATTAATGTGCTTTTGGGTTTATGGTATTGATTTATATTGTTTTGTTTTGGAGGTGATTAAATGTGAAAGATAAATAACCCTTTTTTAATCTGAGCACGTTAATAATAGTATTGTGGCTATTACGGAGTCATAGATGAGTAAATGTACAATTTATCAGGCGTGCAAACTAAGCCTATTGCTGCTTGTAAGCGTTAATGGGGTTGCTGAAACTCTAACATTACAGCCAAACTGCGTGGCTGCTCAGCAGGCTGTTGTGAGTCATGGCGGCAACATGGTTAGTGGTGAAACGCCATTATCCCTGCTGACATTTAATACGGATAGCAGCGGCTGTATCAGCGACTATAACAGGCTAAAGCACTTACTCAACCAGCAAATCTGGCCTGAAAAAAATACCATCCAAAGCCAGAATTTACTCAATGCATTTCAATATGACTTTAGTCAATATCAGCCATTATCTGAAAACTATCAGATACATACTGAACTGGCGCCATCGCCTTATAATAATGACACCTTGCTGCTGTTGATTAATATCAAACAGAGTGACAAGGCCACAGAGCCTGCAAAGCAAGGCTTAGCTTATTTACAAGCCAAGTTACGCTTCAATCCAAGGTTGATTACGGAATACCGACTGATTGGTTTTGAGCGAAATTATGGCAACCCCGTTAATAAACAAATGTCCAAAGGCCATGCTCGATTGCAGGCTCAATCAAGTGGCCAATATAGTGCCTTGTATGAGTTGCGCATCGATGATTCAGCTGCTTATAAATCACCAGCCCATAAACCAAGTGCTCAGCAGCGCTTTAGTGCCGATAACCTCGCCACATTGTCATTGCATGACATGCGTATAACAAGCCAACAAGCTTTGCTTGGCCAGTTTGATATTGACATTGCTCAACAAGACAAATTCTTTCAACAAGCCAGTGATGAGTTTCGTTTTGCTGCAGCGGTGGCGGGTTTAGGGCAATTAATTAATCAAAGTAATTATGTTCATGGCTTTGATTATCATGAGTTAGTTAATATCGCTCTTGATGCTAAAGGGGCAGATAGCCAAGGTGAGCGCAGCGAGTTTATTGCCCTTGTTAAGCAGGCGATGCTAGTGTCTGTTACAAACAATGTCGGGATAAAAAAGCCCCATCAACGACAAGCTTATCCGATGCCGCAGCCTATTTATGATACTCCGCCAAAGCAGGGCAGCATTATTGGCAAGGCTATTTTTAACTAGCCTATTATTAACTCGGCTATTATTAACGAGCTCATTGTCGACAGGAGTATTAATGATAAGGTGCTGTGAATAATATCGCTCAATTGCAGAGTATTAATAGACAATCGCATTTACGCTGGGCAAACTGTTTAAAGTGATTAAAAACAGTCTATAAAACAAGGTTGTCGGCGGTGAAGGATAAAATAACTGCATTATCAGATGAGCAATTAATGTTGAATTATCAGCAAGGGGACTCGCTTGCTTTTGAGCAGCTGTATAGCAAACATAAAGGGCCTTTGTATCGCTATTTTGTGCGCCAAATCAACGATAAGCAATTAGCAGAAGATCTATACCAAGACACGTGGGGCAAGGTGATAAAAGCCGCCAGCAGTTATCAAGTCACAGCCAAGTTTACCACTTGGGTTTATCGCATTGCCCATAACTTACTGATCGATCATGTGCGGGCGGTGAAACCATTAGATAAGTTTACTGACACCGCAGATGAGGGCATGGACAGCTTTGATGCCAGCACACTGGATAGTTCTCATCGCAGTCGCCCTGATGAGCAACTGCTTGATAGCCAAAAAGGGCAATTATTAAAGACCTGTATTAGTAAATTGCCTCAATTACAACGAGAGGCTTTTTTACTGAATATTGAATTGGGCTTAACAGCTACGGCAATCAGTGAGATTGCCGATGTAACCTTAGAGGCCACTAAAAGCCGCATTCGCTATGCCTATCAAAGTATCAAGCAATGTGTAGCGCTGAAATGGCAAGGGGCGGATCATGAGTGATTCTAAAGATAAAAGCTCAGTCAACGATAAGACTGATGAACAGTTTGTGGCTTTGCAGCAAGAAATTAAAACCCTGTATCAGCAGGATTTAGAAACGCCCCCCAAAGCGATGGATAAGGCTATCTTAGCCCAAGCTAAATTGAGCGCCGCTCCAGTTGAGCAGGCAAGAGCATCTCAAGGTTATTCAGCAGCCACAAATGTCGTGCAAGTGAGTTTTTGGCATAAGCATCGTTTAGGGCTGTCAACCGCGGCATCTATAATGATCATTGCCAGCGTGATATTAGTTAATCCAAACTTTACCCAACATGCCAATATAGATGCGGGTGACAGTGTGCCAATGGCAACGAAAGCCACTGAAACGCCTATTTCAGCAACAGTAACGCCAACAACTATTTCAGCAACGCCAACGCCAATGACGGCAACGACAGTTGAGTCTGCCGCTGATGTGCTCCCAACTGTGACAACTAAAGTTATGCCTCAACAGCAGCGTGAATCTATGTCTGCGGCTCAATCACAACCACAATTACAATCACAACCAGAATCTCAGCCTCAAGCTCAATTACCAACGCCAGCACAAACTCGTTCAGCAGTTACTGTCATGAGCTCAGCTAACGACATTAACTCAGCTAACACGACTAGCGCAGCCAACGCAACTGGCGCAGCTAAGGCAACAAACTCCATTAATGCAATCAAGCATTTAGCTGAACTGTTAGATAACAAACAATTGGAGCAAGCTCAGGCATATTCGAAGGTTATTGAGCTGCAATTCCCTGAGATTATTCAGCAGCAGCATCCTCAATATCAGCAATACCAACAATTACAGCAGCGCTTAAGCTTGCAACAATCGATTCAATAATGGCACTAGTGCGCTAACAGTAACATTGGCTCTAGCTTGAAGATTTGTTGTCGAGCTAGGTGTCCAAAGCACCAAGGGTAACAACAAAAGTTGTTACCCTTTTTTTGCGGCGAATAAGTTAATTGTTACAAATCCTTAAACTTTTATCGCAATAAATACTGGGTTTTATACTGCTAAATCAGTTTAAGTTTGCTAGTTTGATTGCTTGAAAATAATAATATTTACAAGGACTTTTCTGACTATGAAACTTCGCCATTCTGTTAGCGCCTGTTTATTAGCTCTTGGGCTGTTAAGCACATCCGCTCTTGCGGTTAATTCAGACAATCAAGGCTATTACCGCGCGCCAGCGCTACATGATCAAACCTTGGTATTTACCGCCGAAGGCGATCTTTGGCTTAGTCAGTTAAATCAAACTTCAGCAACACGATTAACCACCCAAGCAGCAGAAGAAATCGATGCTGTGATTTCAAAAGATGGTAATTGGCTTGCCTATAGCGCGAACTATGATGGCGCTACTGAAGTGTATGTCATGCCGATCAAAGGCGGCGTTGCCAAGCGAGTAAGCTTTGAAAATAGTCGCGTCAGATTGCAAGGCTGGACAGCCAGCGGGGAGATTTTGTATGCCACCGATAATGCTAATGGACCGGCAAATTACTGGGTTCTTAAAACGGTAGATCCACAGACGCTGCAATTAACGGATTTACCCCTAGCAGATGCGATTGAAGGCACCATTGATGATGCGGGCGAGTATGTTTATTTTACTCAGTTTGGCCTGCAAACCAGTGGTGATAACGCCAAAGTTTATCGTGGCGGCGCTTTAGGTGAAATTTGGCGATTTAAATTGGGCAGTAATCAAGAGGCGCAAAAGCTGACAGCAGCTCATCAAGGCTCAGTAAGACAACCCATGCTGTGGCAAAATCGGCTTTATTTTATTAGCGACCAATCTGGCAATGATAATATTTGGTCGATGACGCTTGATGGTCAAGATGCTAAGCAACATACCCAATTTAGTGCTTGGCAAGTCAGAGATGCACAGTTAAATGATGGTCGAGTTGTGTTTCAGCATGGGGCAGATATTAAAGTCTTTAGCATTAATGATGGCAGTTCATCCTTAGTCGATATTAGCCTGACTTCAGATTTTCCCCATCGCCGTGAACATTGGTTAAAAGATCCAATGGCATTTGCTACCTCAGTGGAGTTAGCCGCCAGTGGCGATAAAGCGGTGATCACCGCTAGAAGCCATGTAGCCATAGCAAGTCATGATGGCCGCCGCTTAATCCAAGTGCAATCACCCGCTAACGCCCGCATTAGAAATGCGTTATTAAGTACGGATGGTGATTGGGTTTATGGCATCAGTGATGCATCAGGCGAGCAAGAGATCTGGCAATTCCCCGCTGATGGCAGTGCAGGGGCAAAACAACTCACTAAAGATGGCAGTAGCTTAAGAACCAGTCTGCATTTATCACCCAATGGCCGCTATATTGCCCATGATGACTACGATGGCAATGTGTGGTTACTGGATTTAAACAAAGGTAAAAATACTAAAATCATCACCCATGGTGAAGGGTTAGGAGAATATCCGGATATCGTTTGGTCTGGTGATAGCCAATTTATTGCCTTAACCAAATTGGAAATGGGTCAACAGCGCCCGCAAATCGTGCTGTATTCGGTTAATGATAATAAAGCCCAATCCATTACCAGTGATAAATACGAGTCACATTCACCTAGCTTTAGCCCTGACGGACAATGGTTATATTTTTTATCAGCGCGGCACTTTAAAGCGACTCCTGGTTCGCCTTGGGGTGATAGAAATATGGGGCCGGTTTTTGATAAACGCACTGAAATCTTTGCCATCGCATTAACTGAAAAGTCGGTATTTCCCTTTGTAAAACCAACCGAGCTCAATAGCAGTATCATTGCCGATGCCAAAGAGGCTAGAAGTCAGGCTGATAGTAATCAAAAAGTCAAAGTGGATTGGGATAATATCAGTCAAAGACTCTGGCAAGTTCCGGTGGCATCAGGCAATTATTCCAGCTTAACTGCCAGTAAAGATAAGCTATATTTGCTCGATACAGTGGCAGATAAAAGCAGCTTAAAACTGGTGAAGTTTGATAACTTGTCGCCTGAGGTAACCGAGTTTTCCGCTGATATCAGCGACTATCAACTTTCAGATGATGGTGAAAAATTACTGCTAAGAAAACAGGCTAATCCAAGTGAGCTGCATATTGTTGATGCTGGCGATAAAATAGCCACAGAGCTTAAAAACACTCAGGTTGATACCGCCCAGTGGCAGTTATCTATAGCGCCAATGCAAGAGTGGCAGCAGATATTTGAAGATGCCTGGTTAATGCACCGTGACTCCTTTTTCGACAAGAATATGCGCGGGGTTAATTGGCAGCAGGTGAAGCAAAAATATCAGCCGTTATTAGCCCGCTTAACCGATAGAAATGAGCTTAATGATTTGTTCAAGCAAATGATGGGCGAGCTTGATTCATTGCACTCGCAAGTGCGCGGTGGTGATATAGCTAAAAACGACACTGCCACAGGGGCAAGTTTAGGGGCACGGTTAGCGCAAACCTCAAAAGGGGTGCTGATTAACCATATTTATCGTAACGACCCAGAGCTACCAACGCAGGCATCACCGCTGGCCCGTATTGACGTTGACGCCGCAGAGGGCGACATCATCAAAGCCATTAATGGTAAGCCTGTCAGCAGTCTTGCTCAGGTTAGTCAACTACTGCGTAATCAAACCAATAAACAAGTGTTGTTGGAGTTAACTCGTGGTAAAAAAAGCCATCAAACGATTGTTGTGCCCCATGATAACCGCACCGATGCCAAGCTGCGTTATTTAGACTGGGTCACCAATAATGCCGCTAAAGTCAGCAGTGCCAGTAAAGGCAACATTGGTTATTTACATTTGTATGCCATGGGGGCTGGGGATATTGAAAGCTTTGCCCGTGAGTTTTATACCAATTATGACAAAGACGGTTTAATCATTGATGTGCGTCGTAATCGTGGCGGTAATATCGATAGCTGGATTATTGAAAAGTTACTGCGCCGTGCGTGGGCTTTTTGGCAGCCCACCCATGGCACTGCTAATACCAATATGCAGCAAACCTTTAGGGGTCACTTAGTGGTGCTCGCGGATCAAATGACTTATTCAGATGGCGAGACCTTTTCAGCAGGCATTAAAGCCTTAGGGTTAGCGCCGTTAATTGGTAAGCAAACTGCGGGTGCAGGGGTTTGGCTTTCAGGGCGCAACAGCCTAACGGATAAAGGTATGGCAAGAGTGGCGGAGTATCCACAATACGCTATTGATGGCAGTTGGATTGTTGAAGGCCACGGAGTTGAACCGGATATTGAGGTAGATAACTTACCTTTTGCCACATTCTCGGGCCAAGATGCCCAACTTGAAACCGCCATTCGTTATTTAAAAGATGAGCTGATCCAAAAGCCAATCGCGCCGTTAAAAGCTAAGCCAATTCCTGCAAGCGGATTTGCGGCAGATACTAAAGCGCAATTTTAAAGGCGCTAACTTGAGTTAAGCTTGGTAAATAAGTGTAAAAAAACCGATATCAAGTCAAGTTGATATCGGTTTTTTTATTTGTAAATACAGCCTTTAGCAGGTATTTATCAGCCGTTAATTGCTACTTCAGAATTAACACTATTGGCGATAAAGCAATTGGCGTGGGCTTTGTCATGGATTTTATTTATCACTTCCTGACTGACTTCAATGCCTTCTGCAAAAGTTACCACTGGATTTAAGGTCATTTTGGTGACTGACAGCTTACCGTTATCATTTTTGCCTAGTTCTGCTTTGGCATTATCAACATAGGTTTCAACTGTTAGGCGTTTTAAATGGGCAATGGCTAAAAAGGTTAGCATGTGGCAAGAGGATAAGGCCGCAAGCAAACTTTCTTCAGGATTAACCTTGGCTTCATTGCCTTTATATTCAGGCGCAGAAGAGGCGTGAACAACTTGGCCTGTACCAAATTCGATTTGGTGATCCCGGTTAAACTCTGGCGCTTGATGATCAAAATGATCTGCTTGCCATTTTACCGTTAACTTAAAACCCATCATTTATCCTTTGTTTACAATTTCAAACACTTAGTGAGTAATCTGGTTAAAACTGTGATTAGAAGCATTACTCAAATGGTTTAGCTGAAAAGTATTCTACCTGAGTGAGTGACGAAATCTACCTCCCCTTAGATATTTAATGACTAGCCTATAGCCAAAAGTGGATTGCCGCGGATAGTGTAAATATTAATCATAATTAGCAAACCGATTTTAGCATTTGATTACATCAACTTAGCGACTATTGTAATAATTGGTATGTTAATAATATGTTATGAATACGTATGCAGTAAATTGAGGCTAGCGCTGAACCATGTCTAGTATATCGGGATAATAATGCCTGATATTCCATTAGTCTGAGTCGTATAACTGAATGTTGGGTGACTATAAAGTCAGTAAGGTGAGGGGAAACTCAATGTTCAATTGTAAACCTAGTGTGTTATCGCTAGCGCTAGCTGCTGCGGGGGTCGGATTTGCTTTTTCATCCGATATAGCGCTTGCTGCCGATGGCATCAATACAGAAAAAACTCAGGTCGCTAATGCGGTCGAAAATGAAACTAATGTGGATAATGCCGCAGCAAATACCAGTAGCAATAATATCACCGCTGAAGATGACATTGAGGTTATTCGTGTCACCGGTTATAGCCGTAGTTTGATTGATTCACTTAATTCAAAACGTTATGGGGATACTGTTTCTGAGCAACTATCAGCAGATGACTTAGGCGCACTGCCAGATGTATCAATGGCGGATGCATTAACCCGTTTACCGGGGATTTCAGCGGTGAGAACCGGTGGCCAAGCTGCTCAAATCAATATTCGTGGTATGTCAGGTGGCTTTGTCTCTTCAACCTTAAATGGTCGTGAGCAGGTATCGACAAGTGGCTCTCGTAGCATTGAGTTTGATCAATATCCTTCTGAGCTAATTAGCTCTGCTGCAGTATATAAATCTTCTAAAGCATCATTACTTGAAGGGGGCGTAGCCGGTACGGTTGAGTTAGCAACGGTTAGTCCTTTGAGCAAAACAGAAAAACATAACTTTGTGGTGAATGCCCGCGCTATGTATAACGACCGCGCGAGTGAAGTGTATGGTGCGGAAGAATATGGCGATCGCGTCAGTTTTTCATATCAGGGTAAATTTCTTGAAGACACATTAGGTATTGCCGTTGGTTATGCAAGATTGAATCAGCCAAGCGTAGCAACGCAATTTATTGGCTTTGCATACAATGGCACAGCGGATGTCGACTTTATCGAAAATGACACCAATGGCCCGATTGGTGACGATGGCGATATGACTAACGCCCATAAAGAATATTTGGGTGAAGGTTTTGAACTACAGCATCTTGGCGGCGTTGAAACTCGAAATGGCTACATGGGGGCGATTGAATGGGCACCGGTTGATAATTTTGTCCTTAAAGCTGATGCATTTATATCTCGCTTTGACACAGAAGCCTTTGCCCGTGGTTTTAGGGTTAAGTTAGAGCCAGAAAGTGCTTCAATTGCCAACCCTGTTTTAGATGGTAACTCAGTGATTGGTGGTACTTACAACCGTAAGTCTACTGGTAACACGCGGGTTGAGTTGGTTAACGATGACAATCAAGATTTTGATGAAGTAAATAGCTATGGCATTAACGCTGATTGGCAAGTTACTGACAATCTTAATGTGAATGTTGATGTGTCTTTATCATCGGCAAAAAGTAATTTTCGTAATGGTTTGTTATGGTCAAATGTGGCAGTTGATGCCAACGCCGACACGCCCATTTTTGATGAAAATGTATCAATTAGCTACTTACTGAATGGTTTAGATTTACCCGATGTGGGTTTTAATCAAGCGGATGCATTTTCTGATACTGACCGTATGATGGTCAGCAAATATGGCATCTATCCCTATGTGAATGAAGATGAATTAATCGCTTATCGGATAGATTTTGAATACACCCTAGACAATGATGTTATATCCAGTGTTGAGTTTGGTAGTCGTTATTCAGACCGTACTTACTCTAATGACCGCTCAGTATTTGAATACGGAGTTGATAATGCTTTTTCGAGTTCGCAGCCGCCATTAAGATTGACCGATGACATGACCACTGTCGTTGATTGGGAAGGTGATTTTAGCTATTTCCCATCTTATTTAGCCATTGATGTTGATGCGGCACTTAACGCGTGGTTCCCAAATGGAACTCCGCAACCAGTGCAAACATGGGGTAACGCTGATGGTGTTGCACCGGGGCAAGCCCAAGGTTATACCAACAACTATTCATGGTCAGTATTGCAAAGTGGTGAAGTGTACGAAAAGGTTTGGTCTGGTTATGCCTTAGCCAATATCAATACTGAATTAGGTGGTTTGCCAATAACGGGTAACTTTGGCGTAAGGGTGGTAAACACCGAACAATCGGCAACCGTGCTTAAAAATGTGGGTGGCGATCCAGCTTTTGGTGCGCAAAACATTCTCGACGAAATCGGTATCAATAACTCGCTTTATGCTCCCATCGTTGAAGGGGTGAGCTATACCGATTACTTGCCTTCAATTAACCTTAACTTTCATGTGACAGAAAGCGCTCAAGTGCGTTTTGGCGCCGCGAAAGTGATGTCTCGCCCACCTATTAATCGCTTAGCGGGCGATGCGAGCGCTTCGGTCAGCGACACAGGTGAAATTAATGGTTCAAGCACTAATAACCCATTCTTAAAGCCTTTCTATGCCGATCAATACGATGTGTCTTATGAGTATTACTTTGATGAAGGTGCGTTTGTTGCTGCGCTTTTCTACAAAGATATTAAGTCATTTATTGATACCGACAGCATCGACAACTACGACTTTAAAGGCAATGGCTACAACGTGCCTGATTCGATTGAATTAGACAGTGGCCAAGTTGTGCCAACGGTTAATGGTACTTTCACAACGGCAATGAATAACGAAAAGGGCGGCTATATTCGCGGTTTAGAACTGGCCTACACCCAAGTGTTTGCTTCATTACCCGATGCTTGGTCAGGGTTAGGCTTTAATGCCAGTTATTCCTATACCGAATCTGAAATCGAAACCATTTCTACCTTTGCTGGTGAAGCGTCAAAGCAAGGCCTACCTGGCTTATCAAATAATGTTGCAAGTGCAACGTTATTTTACAGTTATGAAGGCTTTGAAACTCGAGTTAGCGCTCGCTATCGTGACGACTTTATCTCAGAGCAAGTCGCTATTAATGAGCAGGTGGTCAATTTTGACGGTGAAACCGTGATTGATTATCAAGCGTCTTATCAAGTGACCGATGGGCTAGGACTGTTATTCCAAGTGAATAACTTAACTGACGAGCCAACTAAGAGCTATTTTGGCAACCAAAACAAAACCGGCACCATTCAGTACTTCGGTCGTGAATTTTATCTGGGGTTAAATTATGTCATGTAAATCTAACGCTGATGACGCCGTTAAGAAACTTAGCTCAACCAAATGCCCAGTATCGAATTTAACAGGGAGAAGTGACTCATGATGAGCCTTTATAGAATAATAAAATTATCCGCAGTGACTTTATCGTTAACTGCTCTGTATGGTTGTGGTGGTGACTCAGTAGAGTCCGGTGAAGTACTGCTAACCTGTAATGTGCCCAATGTACCGAATGCCGAGGGCACTGCGTGTGTTCCACCGCCGCCATTAAGTTGTCCTGCACCGACTTTTCCTGATGCAAACAATGAAACGTGTGAAGTGGGCTTAAACCCTAACTTGCCTTTGCCTAGTGTGTTAGCGGGGGCAAATCAAGCGGTACTTTATTACCACCGCAAGCAAGATAAAAATAACACTGAGTCTAATCCAAAGTATTCAGCATATAAATTACACACTTGGAATAACGACAAATGTGACGCTTATGCTCCGCCATTTGATAGCACCGACTGGGCCAATGGACATCGTTTTACTGGGGTTGATGAGGTCTACGGCGCTTATTGGGTTTTAGAATTAAAAGAAGGCTATGGAGAATGTGCTAATTTCATTATTCATGATGGTGATGATAAGGCCATTGCTTCGGGCGATTTAAGCATGAGCTTAATTGCCTTTGAAGACGGAGACGCACCAGAAGCCATGTTCGATCGCACAAACTTTACCATTGATGGGATTGGCGATATTTATGCTTATCCTGTGTTAGATACTGGCTTTTCAATTGATGGTGCTAGTGCTCATTGGCTCGATCAAAATACCTTTGTGTGGAATGAAGATCCTGACGGCATTGCAAAGTTTGTTATTCATCATTCTGATAGTGCAGGAATTGCAGCTGACAATGATGGCAATATCAGTGGCACTCAAGTTGAAGTGATGAGCAGTGAGCTAACAGATGCGCAAAAAGCCCTAGTACCGCATTTAGCAGATTGGCCAGCTTATGAAGCGAATTTTACTACAGAAGAAGCTAAGTCTATTGCTAAAAATCAGTTGGTTATGGTGGCTTATGATGGCGACGACAAACCTGTTGCAGCAACTCATGTTCAAGCCGCTAAAGTACTTGATGCACTGTACACCGCTGGTGAGAATGATGCTGATGAAGCTGACTTAGGCATAATCTATGATGGCAGTAACATCATGGCGAAAGTCTGGGCACCAACAGCTCAAACAGTGAATTTGAAAGTTTATGATGCAGCTAAAAACTTAACCCGTACTGAGTCGATGACCTTAGATGCTGAAACGGGGATTTGGTCATTTAGCGGTGATATGAGCTTAGACAGAATGTATTACCGTTACGAACTCATTGTTTTCCATCCTGTAACTAAAGCCATTGAAACACTTGAATCAACGGACCCTTATTCTCTGAATGTGTCAACCAATGGCCGCTATAGTCAATTTATTAACTTAAGTGATGATGACTTAAAACCTGATGGTTGGGATGACCACGAAGTCATGACGGTTGCCAATCCTGAAGATATCGTGATTTACGAAGGTCATGTTCGTGATTTTAGTGCTCGCGATGAAAGCACTAGCGCAGAAAACCGAGGTAAGTATTTAGCCTTTACTGAAGCGGGTAGTGCACCTGTTGAGCATCTACGTAAATTAGCTGAAAGTGGTGTGACTCATTTTCATTTATTGCCTGTCAATGATATCGCTACTGTTAATGAAGATCCGGCAGAGCGAGTTGATATCACAGACACTTTAGGCACCTTGTGTGACAAGATTGAAGACAGTGCAGATGCCTGTGTTACCCAAGATAAATCAGCCACAATTGAATCAATCCTAGAAGGAGCATTACCAGGCTCAAAAGATGCCCAAGCATTAGTTGAAGCTATGCGCGGCTATGACAGCTTTAACTGGGGGTATGACCCTCAGCATTTTATTGCCCCAGAAGGCAGTTATGCTAGCGATGCCGATGGCATTGCTCGAGTTAGAGAGTTACGTGAAATGAACTTAGCTTTACATGAGTTAGGGCTAAGAGTCGTGTTAGATGTGGTGTATAACCATACCAGTTCATCTGGGCTTTGGGATAACTCAGTGCTCGATAAAGTCGTGCCAGGTTATTACCACCGTTATAACGAAATTAGCGGTAACATTGAATCATCCACCTGTTGTGATAATACCGCCACTGAACATCGAATGATGGATAAGTTTGTCTCTGATTCAATGGTGATTTTAGCTGAGCAATATGGTTTTGATGGTTTCCGATTCGACGTGATGGGTCATATGCCTAAGAGCAGTATTTTAGCTGCCCGTGATGCCGTTCAAGCGGTTGATGCTGATAACTACTTCTATGGTGAAGGTTGGAACTTTGGTGAAGTCGCCGATAATCGATTGTTTGAACAGGCCACTCAAGCCAATATGGCAGGCAGTGAAGTCGGTACCTTTAATGACCGTATTCGTGAGGCCGTTCGAGGGGGGGCTTTATTTGCTTCTGAGCAAAAAGATGATTATTTGCGTGACCAAGATACGCTGCGCTTATCAATGGCAGGTAACTTACAAAACTACGTCTTAAAAGACTTTAACGGCAATACTGCCACAGGGAGTAGCTTTAGCTGGAACTCACAGCCAACAGCTTACACCTTAGATCCTGCAGACAGTATTAACTATGTATCAAAGCATGATAACGAAACCTTATGGGATATTTTACAGTATTCAAATGATATTGGTTTATCGTTAGATAGCCGCGTACGAGTGCAAAATATTGCTGCTACGATTCCATTAATGAGCCAAGGTATTCCATTTTTACAAATGGGTGGCGACATGTTGCGCTCGAAATCATTAGACCGAAATACTTATGATTCCGGCGATTGGTTTAACTGGGTCGACTTTACTAAAGGCAGTAATAACTGGAATGTCGGCTTACCGTTAGAGCAAGATAATGCTGCCAAAATGGAGCAAATTATTGCGCTTGCGGGTAATCCTAATTCAGCTGCCTCTATGTCTGAAATTGAGTTTGCTTCTAACGTCTTTAATGAGTTTTTATCTATACGTAAAACGAGCCCACTACTGCGTTTAACGACTGAGCAAGACATTATTGACCGTGTTGGTTTCCATAATATTGGCAAGAATCAAACTCAGGGCGTAATTGTGATGAGTATTGATGATGGTGCTGATTTAACTGATATAGACCCTTCAGTTGATGCCATGGTGGTGATGATCAACGGCAGTGAAAGTGAGCAGTCTCATACAGTGCCGACTGCATCTGGGTTTAGTTTGCATCCAAGTTTATCTATGTCGATTGACACCACAGTGCAAAGTGCCAACTTTAGTGAGGGGACTGAAGAGGGCACGTTTACTGTACCGGCTTATACCACAGCAGTGTTTGTGAAAAACCAAGGTGATACACAAGGTGCAGGTTTAAGTGCTAATGCTACAGCGGGTGCGCCAGATGTTGTGCCATATGGCAGCACTGAAGTATTTGTTCGTGGTGGCATGAATGGCTGGGGTGAAGTGGATAGCTTTACCTATATTGGTAGTGGTGAATATCGCGTTGCAATTACTTTAGCCGCGGGTGGCTATGACTTTAAAGTGGCATCCAGTGATTGGAGCACTGTGGACTTTGGCGGCGTGTCAGATGCCGAAGCGGGAGTTGATGAAGACGTAGCTGAGCCACTTGCTAGAGCGGGCGCAAATTTAAGCTTTACCGCAACACTTGATGGGACTTATGTGTTCTCACTTAATGCAGCAGATAAAGATAACCCAGTGCTAACCGTATACAACGAAGAGCCTTTCGTTGGCACTAGTGTTTATGTTCGTGGCGGCATGAATGGTTGGGGCGAAACCAATGAATTGGTTTACATGGGTGGCAGTATTTACCAAGCAGAAATATTGGTATCAGCAGCAAACCATGAATTTAAAGTTGCCTCAAGTGATTGGTCTACAGTTGATTACGGCAGTTTAGATGATAATGGTGCAGTGACCTTAGATACTGCCAAAGCGTTAGCGGTTGCAGGGACGAATATGAGTCTCAACTTTGAAACTGAAGAAATGTACACTTTTACTTTTAATATGAGTAATCGTTTAGAGCCAATGCTAACTGTCAATAAAACAGAAATGTTTGGCACTAATACTGTGTATATTCGTGGCGGAATGAATGGCTGGGGTGAAGTTGATGCACTAACTTACCAAGGTTCTTCGGTTTACCATGTTGATATCGCTTTAGAGGCGGGCAATCATGAATTTAAGATTGCTACTGCAGATTGGTCTACTGTTGATTTTGGTGCTATTGCTGGCGAAGAAACGGTGTTAGAAGGTGAAATGCAGTCATTGGCATCCAAAGGGGCTAATATGAATTTTAATGCTGCAGATGCTGGCACATATCGATTTACGGTAACTGGCCCCAGTGCGAGCTCTCCCACCTTGTCGGTAACCAAAGTTAACTGACTTTAACGATAAACTTATCTCAAATGACCGATATAACAAAACCCAGCTTATGCTGGGTTTTTTATGAAATCCACTCCAGTGCTTAAAAGTGAGTGTAAAGCGTGAATTATCACTTTTAGTCATAGATTAACTTGAGGCCATGGACGCTTGAACTGTGCCTTAATTTAGCTTTTTTGGCTGATTTTTAAACTATTTTGAAGGTTAATTTTCTTAAAAAACAGCTAAATGCACAAATAAAGTGCAAACACGACAAAAGTTGCAGATTTTGTTTTAATTTTATGTCTATACTGAAGTTGTAAGACAAATGAATCGCTGCAAACAAAATAATTAACACTAGTATGAGGTGGTAGTGAGAAATTTTTGTAATGTTAACAAAAATTTATCCAACTTCCCTTGAGTTCTAGGACACAAGTCCTCAAATATACTGGTGTAAGAATAAAATTGCTTAAAGAAAGTGAAGTATATAGCGTCGCTATATTATTAAAGGATATTTATCTATGAAAATAAATCTTTCGGGTCACCATGTCGATGTTACTGATACTGTAAAAGAACACGTCAATCAAAAATTCACTAAAATAGCCAGTCATTTCCCAACGCTAATATCACTCGATATTATTATTTCAAAAGAGCACGGCGAGTTTGAAGTAGAAATTACCACGAACTATGAAGGTAGCCGAATCGCTGCCAAAGCGTCAGATCCCGTTATGTACCCAGCACTTACCCAAGCAGGTAAAAAACTTGATGCCGCACTCAAGCATCGAAAAGGACAATTAAAAGCAGATTTACATCAGAAGCCCGAGGTTACAGCACCTGAAATAGCTTATGAAAAAGTTCAAGAAATGGAATTAAAATAAGCGACTTGCCCTTATTTTAGCTACAAAGGTAAGCCATAAAAAAACGCAGTCTATTGACTGCGTTTTTATTGGGCTCATCCGCTTTAGGGCTGGCGTAAGAGCTGTTGCTGTTAGTCGTTAATCTCAGCATTGTGATAAACGTTTTGTACGTCATCACAGTCTTCTAAAGCAGCAATAAATTTATCGAAGGTTTCAACATCTTCACCGGTCACTTCGGTCATGGCCTGAGGTACAAATGTGATATGTTCAACTTCAAATTCGATGTCTGCATTATCTTCAGTTAATGCCACACGGACTTTATTGTATTCAGTGATTGGTGAGAAAACGCTGATCATGCCATCTTCTAACTCAACATCAGTCACGTCCACATCAGCCATCATCAGCAATTCTAAAACTGCTTCATCGTCATCACCAGGAAATACAAATACGGCTTGGTGGTCAAAACTGTGAGCAACAGTACCAGGTCCACCTAACTTAGCATCATTTTTAACGAAAGCTTGACGCACTTCAGTGAAAGTACGTTTCACATTGTCAGTTAAGCAATCTACGATGACTGAACATCCACCAGGGCCAAAACCTTCATAACGCGCGGTATCATAATCTTCACCGCCACCGCCTTTGGCTTTTTCAATAGCACGTTCGATAACATGAGTCGGTACTTGGTCTTTTTTCGCACGTGCAATTAAGCTGCGTAATGCTAAGTTACCGTCAGGATCAACACCACCATTTTTAGCTGAAACATATATCTCTTTACCGTAGCGCGAGTATAAACGCGTTTTTTGGCCAGCGGTTTTAGCCATAGATTCTTTGCGGTTTTGGTATGCTCTTCCCATCTTAATCTCAGTCTTATATCGAAAAATTGTCGATGATTCTAGCAAAAATTATCGCAACTGTTTAGGGGCTGTATCTGTTTCAATGTTAATTTTATTGGTTTTTGCTCATTTTCTTGCCAGCTACACAAAAATGACCGCTGTAGATATTAAAATTCCCCCTAATTTTTGAACAAAATCATCATTAAGCAGTGAGCTAGGTCAAATTAACAATACCTTTGTAAGTAATATGTTGTTCAGTTTCTCGATAAATCAATAATTCATGACTAGACTTATCATAAGGGAAGTAATAGTCATGTTAGCCGCTTTATAAGGATGAGAGTGAACTTATGACAGAAGTAACGCAGCCGTTAGCCACAGTTGATAAAGATAATAAAGCGACAGTAACGGTATTATTTTATGATGCTCCGGCAGGTCTATCTATGAATAACACTGTACTGAAAGGGTTACATGTCAGTGCTGCTGGAAGGGTAATATTGCCCGATGAGTTTCGAGAGGGTAAGTCGATTATTGCCGTGCTTGATGGTGAGTGCACAGTGCTTAACACCTTGGGCGAGCGAGTTTATTCTCAACAAAAAATGATTGGTAACTAACTAATTTTTTATAATCAAACAGCAACTAACATCATTAAATAAAACTAGGGCGACTATATTTAGTCGCCCTAGTTTTATTTAATGGCCACGGTTTTGTGTTTCACACTAATCTGATGCCATGTTGTCTGAGCGAGTTTAATTGCAACCAGACTCATAAAAACACAGCTCATCGCTGATTGAGCCGGCTTGGTGAGTGACAACATACCGCAACTGAGTAGCGGTATTTTTTGTTAGTGATTAGCACTTACTTCTAACTCCTTAGTGATTAGTGCTTGCAGATAGTGCTGAGGGTTAACTAAATACTGGCTCAATAACGCTATTTGTCAGCTGTTTTTTTACTGGGCGCGGTAAGCCTAATGCTGCCTCAATTGTTGGCTGGGGTTTACCCAGTAAATAGCCTTGGGCGTAATCAATTTGGTAGTGCTTGACCATATTTAGCACCTTGTCAGAATCCACAAATTCAGCCACGGTTTGAATATGCATTTTGCGAGCAAACTCAGATACGGTTTCAACTAAATGTTGGGCTTTTTTATCATGATCTAGGTGACGGATAAGCGAGCCATCAATCTTAATGATATCCACATCTAAGCTGAGTAAATGACTAAAGTTAGAATAACCAGCTCCAAAGTCATCAATGGCAATTTTACAGCCAAAAGGTTTTACTTTTGCAATGAAGTCTTTTACTAATTGGTAGTTGGTGATCTCATCACTTTCAAGTAATTCAAAGGTTAATCTTTGCGCCACCCCAGAGTATTGCTTCAGTAAATTAAGCAGCTGATTCACTTGTTCAGGTAGGGCAATATCATCGATAGAGATATTGACTGAAAACTCGTAGGGCTGTAGATGAAATAATGCAAAAGATTTTGTTAGCATACTCTGCATCAATAGTGGGTAAATACGCGATTGCACGGCGGTTTTCATAAACATTGCAGGCGTTAAATAATCGCCATCAGCTTGTTTTATTCGCATTAAACATTCAAATTTCGGGGCGCTATTGCCATCCAGTGGCTGGATTAATTGTACAAAGGGCACTACGGCATCATTTTGTATTGCCAGCGCCAACATACGGCTTTGCTGCATGTTGTGTTCAAAAGCTTGTGGGTTGACCATTGATAAAGAAAACAGCTGATAACGCTGAAACTGTTTAAGGGCAATTCTTCTGGCTAAATCAGCATGTTGATGCAGTTGTGAGTAATTACTATCAATACAGTGGGCTCCACCGGCGCTGAGGTTAACATATACCTCGTTGCCATCTATGGTGATGGCATGTTGAGTGACATCATCAATAATGGCTTCTGCTAGTTGTTGTAAGTGCAGATCTTCAACTTGATTGCTAAGGGTGACGACAAACTCGTTAGCGCCGGTTTTGTAAACCGTGTGCTGACTAGCGGCAGCGACGATCCGCTTGGCAATAACTTTGATAGTCGCATCGCCAGTTTTTACCCCGTAAAAATCATTTATTTGGCCAAACTGATTAATGTTAAAGGCAATTAAAGAGTGCGCAGTTTTGCCTGCTAAATCTGCGTAAAGCTTTTTGCGGTTAGGCAAGCCTGTAAGATTATTAAAATAAGCCTCGGTATACAGATTAGTATTTTGCTGCTCAATTTTATTAAAACTGGTGACCAAGGACTGACGCATTAATTCGAAGTCTTCGGCCAGTTGTTGAATTTCATCTTGGCTATTTATGTAAAGTTTTTGGTTTAAATTACCCTTAACGATTCTTTGGGTCCAACTGGTCAGTATTAGAATGTCTTTGGTGACAATTTTACCGACGCGCATAAACAACCAGCTAGCGACAGCAATCAGCCCCAGCAAAAGCAACAACTGAAAAAACAGTATATTTAATAGTTCAGTGCCATAAAGCTTTACTTGAATCGACGCACCATAAAAGCCTTTTAATTGACCTCGGTAGACAATAGGCTGCATCAACTGGCTAAAACCTAGTACCCATTCAGCTTGTTGGGTACGGGCGGTTTCTATTTTACGCATATTACGTGGGCGTTTTTTTACCTGTAATTGCCCAGTAAGCGCTTGTTGTTGTGCCTTGGGAATTAATTGCGCCCATAAGCCCTTCATAAAGTAATCTTCAGAGCTAGCAAAGCCAAGTTTTGAGGCTCTATCTTGTTGGATGGTTTCATTCTGACGGCGGTGATGCAAACTGACTAATTGGCCGTTTTTATCCAGCACCGCAAAATCAGACAAGGTAATTTGAAATAAGCTGTTTTGTTTTTTATCGATGCGGGTCGTCGCTTGAGAAAAAAAACGCTCAATGGTCGCTGAGATTTGTTGTTGCTGGCTTGCTATGTTGTCAAAATCAATTTGTTCACTGGCTAGCAGTAAGTGCATGTTATGCAAGGTGTCACTAACCGAAAGCTTTATCAATTGGCGGCTTTGATGCAGTTGATAGCCAAAAAACACCACTTGTACACAAATAAGGATCAACATGTTGCTGATCATCAGTTTACGGTGAAAGGGCATTTTTAAATGCAGTAACCAATATAAAAAAGGCTCTAATACACAAAATAGTAAAAATGCCCCCACAATCGATAGAGTAAATAGCTGCACTGTGGTGGCAATCTTGGGCCAGTCAAACACGTGTAACACAGAGTTGGTATCACCCCAAGGGTTACTGGCTGTGTTAGGGGTATTCGGGTCTAAAATCCAAATCGGTGTCGGCTGTCCATCGAGATGCAGCACCAGTTTATATTCAATGTCACCGGGATGAATGGAAAGATCATATTGCCACTGGTTAGCAGAGACTTGCTGCATTTGATAATAAGGGTCGTCACTATACCAGTCAGAAAAACTGCCACTGACAAAAACCTTATTCACTTTAGCATCAGGGCTAAGACCATAATCTTGATTGAGGGCGTCAGAGAGCGGCAAGGTTAGCGTGATGCGATAAGGGCTTAACGCATCTGTAGTCATTGCATTAATTAGCCAAGTTTGAATCGGCCACAAACAGACTAGTGCAACCAAAATGCCCAGCCTCATTTTCCATTTATGTAAATAATGAGCAACTATACTCACAGACACGACCTTGTATCTTAAAAAAGTAACTACAGATGACTATATTACTTAGCCTTTGGTAAGCAATATGAGCTGCAATTTCACAGAGGTCAACAAATAGCAGTATAAAAAATGCCTTAAACAGTGTTCGGAAAAATCACCAATGATCGCAAGCCCTTATGAGGCCAGAGTTTGGGCTTAAAATAACTGATGTAACATGTTTAACACACTTGTATGAAAAATAACACCTTGGCCAGTTCAGTCTCACATCAAGGTGCTAATTTGTGAAGCTCAGCAAATAAGCTGTCTAGCAGATATAGCTTATTTTGCGTATAATAACCGCTATCTGTTTCTGCAATAAAAGTGCTATTTAAGCCACTTAAAGGCAGACAATCATTCATTTAAAGAGAACTCACCATGAGCAATATCCCACCATGTCCAAAATGTGAATCAGCCTACGTATACGAAGATGGCTCACAACTAGTTTGTCCAGAATGTGCTCATGAATGGAACCCAAACGAAGAAATCGTTGATCCAGATGCAATCATCCTAAAAGATGCAGTAGGTAACCTACTTGCAGAAGAAGACAAAGTGACGCTGATTAAAGACCTTAAAGTAAAAGGTTCTTCATTAGTGCTTAAAGTTGGTACTAAAGCGGTTATCAAACGTTTTGTTGATGCTGACCATGATATTGACTGTAAAGTTGATGGTCACGGCCAAATGATGCTCAAATCAAAGTTTGTTAGAAAGCAAAACTAAATCGCTTTTTAATTGAGTTTGATAAAAACCTGCCAAGTGCAGGTTTTTTTATGGCCGGCAGTTCAGTTGCCACCGCCTCATTGGAATCGAGAAAGTTATTGATTGGGATTGATAAAAGTTGTTTGAACTAGCCAAAGAAAAAGGGCTTAACCTTGCGGTTAAGCCCTTTTAGAATTTGGTGGAGGCGGCGGGATTTGAACCCGCGTCCAGAAAGCCTACATCCAAGGCGCTACATGTTTAGTCTCTCTTTTGGTTAACCAAGTACACTCCGAAAGACAGGATTGCAATTGGCGAGTCCGATACTATTTCGCGGTTCACCCTCGGACGGAGTTCCCTCGCTATCAAATGTAATATGACCATCTTGAATCCCTGCCCATTTGAGAGACGTGGGTAAGATGGCTAGCTAGCCTAAGCTGCTAGAGAGTAGTTAGAGTCGTTAGCAACTATAACAGTGCGGCTTTTTACGAGGCCAACCGCCCCTCGACATGCTCCCAGGGTTTCGTGAATCCTGTCGAATCCAGAATCGCCCCCAAAGTTTGTTGATTGTATCGGGTAAATACTAAAATACCTAATGTATTTGACCACAGTTACAATCGTTTGTTCATTATCCGTCCAGTCTCGACTTCTTCATTACTCGAGATTGTTCAACTTTCCACTCACGTTCTTTAGTGTCTTGGCGTTTATCGTGATCTTTTTTACCTTTACCGAGTCCTATTTCCACCTTTACCCAAGCGCTTTTGCGCCAGTAAAGTGACAATGGCACTAAGGTGTAGCCTTGACGCTCAATTAAGCCTTCAAGTTTATCAATTTCACTGCGCTTTAATAACAGCTTTTTAGTACGCACTGGGTCGCAAACTACATGGGTGGTTGCAGTGTTAAGTGGCTGAATGGTACAGCCATGCATAAAGGCTTCACCGTTTTTAATAAAAACGTAGCAATCTGCGAGGGTCACTTTACCCATACGCAAAGATTTTACTTCCCAGCCTTGAAGCTCTAAACCGGCTTCGACTTTTTCTTCGATTTTAAATTCAAAGGTGGCGCGCTTATTACGTGTAATCGTAGCGGGCGGATTCTTTGATTTTTTTGAATTCTTTTTTACCATAATCGCGTGTGATACCCGCTGTTATCCCATTTAAAAACTCTGCTTACTCGTTGACGTGTGGCAGAGATGGGGGAGAGAGAAAACTAATCTGTGGATTATACCCAAACGGCTTAAAGATGCGAGTACATTCATCAAGCTGTAATGGATGCGTTTTCTTGGGAGCATGTTAAAATCGACTCATTGTTAATATGAGTGTTGTTTTTCATGCCAAAAATTTCAAAAAGTGTACTGGTTCGATTTAGTGCAATGCAGATGTATGATCTGGTTAATGATGTGGAGTCATATCATGCATTTTTACCCGGCTGTGTGGGTGGGAAAGTGCTGGAGTTTGATGGACAAACTATGGTGGCGTCGGTTGATGTCTCTAAAGCTGGGATCCGTAAAACCTTCACCACTCGTAACCAAGTGGTGCCAGGTAAAACGATTGAGTTAAGGCTTGAGAATGGCCCTTTTAAACATTTAGACGGTTTATGGCGCTTTACCGAGTTAACGGACGATGCCTGTAAAGTTGAATTTGATTTAAATTTCGATTTTTCAAATCCATTAGCTGATTTGGCCTTTGGCAAAGTGTTTAAAGATCTGATGAATTCAATGGTGACGGCATTCACTGAAAGAGCCAAGGTGATTTACAATGACAAATGATGTTGAAACATTTGCGGTGGATGTGATTTATGCGCTACCGACTCAGCAAAAAATTATTAGCGTGAATGTGCTGCCTGGCACCACATTTATTGAGGCGGTAAAGCAAAGCAATATTGTCAGCTTTTTTCCAGAAATTGATTTAGCCAAGGTGAAGCTAGGGGTGTTTAGCCGTCAGGTCAAGCATGATGAAGTATTGGTGTCCGGTCAACGAATAGAAATATATCGGCCATTAATTGCAGATCCTAAAGATGTGCGTCGCAAGCGTGCTGAAAAAGCCAAAGAAGAAGGCCGCAGCAATAAGATAACGGGTGCAAAAGTTAACTGATTTGAACTAAAAGCGGTCATGTATTACTGCTATTACATAAATAAAAACGGAGAGAATGAAACATTCTCTCCGTTTTTATTTTTATTGCTTAAATCTGTTTTTCATTACTGCTCATCTTGCTGCGGTACATCATTTTCAGTTTCTAAGCGCTCTTCTTCAACAAGTGGGTGAATATCGCCCCTCATCGCTTTAGGTTCTTGCTCAGGTAGTAATGGTGCAACAACTGGGGCTGACACTGTTGGCAATGCCCCTTCGTTTAAAGGCGTATTAAAGTCATCACTAAGCTTATAGTCGCCTTCAACTTTGGTGAGTAAGTCGCCATCAAAGTATAAAATAAGTTCTTTATGAGTCACTTTAGCGTTACGGCCACTTTTAAAGTGATAAACGTAATACCAAATATTGTCTGCGAAACTATCACGCAACACTGGGCGACCTAAGATGTATTCAGCCTGCTCTTTAGTCATGTCGATACGCAGTTTTTCAACTTGCTGTAACTCCATGTAGTTACCTTGCGGTATATCTGGCTTGTAAATTAAGTAGTCAAAAACGCTACATGCACTTAGTGATACAGAAAGCGCAACGGCGCCTAAAAGGGTAAGACTTTGTTTTTTATTTATCATTGTCTGCGCTATTTCCTAAAAATCTGACGCCATCATACCCAAGGCTTCCCTATGCTGACAAGTGGCTATTGATACTTCATTACTACTTCAATGACGGTTATGACTCATTAGTGACTCAGTTAGTTCCCCAAATTTGACCAATGATGATTTTATTGGCGCTAAATATGTTGTGCAAATGTTTAAAAGAGGTGGTAATAGCGCTGCTATTTATATAAGTTTGATAGTAACTGGAGTTATTTTTAAATGCCGTGTGCCGCCATGGTAATGCTAGGGCATTTAGTGCAGAAAACTCTTAACCTTTTTTTGAAAAAATTGAGCACAATGTCATTAACAAGAGTTGAACCGGGTGAGACTGGACGTTTAGTTTTTGTAGGGACGGGACTGCAACTTGCCGGCCATATCAGTAAATTAAGTCAAAGTTATATTGAGAATGCAGATATTGTATTTTCTATTGTGCCCGATGGTTTTGCTAACCGTTGGCTTGAAAGCTTAAATGGCAATCATATCTCATTGCAGTGCCATTATGCTCAAGAGGGTGAAGTGAAGAATCGCCGCGACAGCTATGCTGAGATGGTTGAGGCGATTTTGCAGCAAGTTCGTCAGGATAAGCTGGTGGTGGTAGCCTTATATGGTCACCCTGGGGTATTTTCTTGTGTATCTCATTTAGCTATTAAGCAAGCGGTTAACGAAGGCTATGAGGCGAATATGCTGCCGGGTATTTCCGCTGAAGCATGTTTGTGGGCAGATTTAGGCATTGACCCCGGCTCTAATGGTCATCAAAGCTTTGAAGCAACACAATTTATGCTTTACCAGCATCATCCAGATCCTGCGACTTACTTGCTATTATGGCAAATCGCTTTGGCTGGTGAGCATACTTTGACCGAGTTTAGTACTGATCAACACCGCTTGGAGATTTTGGTTGATCACTTAAGCCAATGGTACCCACTTGATCACCAAGTTATTATATATGAAGCGGCAAACTTGCCAATTCAATCTCCAAGAATTGACCAAATTCCTTTAAAGGATTTGCCGTTTGCGCCATTAAGTATGATCAGTACTTTATTAATCCCACCTTCAATGCCGCTGAAGTTAAATCAGCTGATGATGAAAAAATTAGGGATTAATGCCAATGATATTGGTTAACAGAATACGGGTTATTGTGGACAATAACCGCGCTTGATAGCTGTACTAATCAATAGTGATAACAACCTTGAAGACAAATAAGGAAATAACATGTCAAATTTAACCGAGTTTTTTACTCAATTAAGCTCAGATGCCAAGTTGTTAGAGGCTTATAAGAAAGATCCTCGCGGCGTTATGCAGGCCAATGGTTTATCAGATAAAGACATTGACGCTGTGATGTCAGGGGATATGGCGCAAGTTAAATCCTTGGTGGGTGATGTTGAACTGAAATCAATTTTACTCGTCCATCACTTATCGTAATCTTAGCCTCATGCTAAAAGCGCTTAATCGGTTACTTTGCTCCACGTTATTCATTTTCTGCGCAGCAGTGAGTGCCGATGACGTCAGCGCTGACGATATTGACCAAAAATTAGATCTGCTAGATGTATCAATACTTAAAGATATTGATACCTCTAGCGCCAGCATTAATGAACTGTTTGGTTTGTTTGATAGTCTAAGTCGAGCGCAAAAAATAAGGCTTTATATTTTTGAGTCGGTACGGCTTATTCTTGCCGGAAAATATGAAAGTGCCTTACAGACTTTAGATAAGGCTCTATTACTCAACCCGAACGATGAGCAATTAACGAATATTTATGCTTATAAAATTTCTGCTAGTATTCCTTTAAAGCGCTATGAAGATGCTTTTAGCCTACTGGAGAAAAGCCTAGCACGCATTGACAGCTTTCAAGATAACTCGATTAAAATCAGTTCCTATGTCAGGCTAATGAATACCTATCTAGATTTAGATAAATATGACGAGGTACTTAGGCTTTCGAAGATTGTTTTTATGTTAAATAAAGGCCAAGATAGCAAATCCCATTGCTATGCCATGGTACTGACATCTACAGCGCAATTATCATTGAACCAAATCCCTTATCTAGAACAATTACAATTATTTGCAGATACCCAAGATTATTGTCAGCAAAATAATTTCCCGTTAATTGCAGCTATGGCCATTAAAGGCAAGGCTATAGTTGAGTTTGAACACCATCATTATCAAACCGCAGAAGTGTTATTTCTTAAAGCGTTAGCAGCTTATCAACCGTTTAATTTTGAGTTAGAAATTAATAATATTTACGCTTATTTAAGTGAAGTTTATTTTCAGTTACAACAATTTCAACAGGCGGTTGAGTATGCCGAATTGGTCGATAAACTGACTAACGAGCCTAATAATTATAAGGCTAAGCAGCGTGCTTATAATGTGCTTTCAATGGTGGCCAGTAAACGTGGTCAATTTAAAGTTGCTTATCAATATCATGTGCAAGCCCATGCCATAGGGATGCTGTTAATTAATGATAAAAAGGTCAAAGAAACGGCATACCAAGTTGCAAAATTCGATAATGCAGAAAAGACTCGGCAGTTAAATAAACTGGCACAAGATCAAGAAATGCTAGCGAAAGAGCGCAGCATTATGAATAACGAAAAAAGCGCTTCGTTTATGTTTTCTACCGTCTTGACGGGCACGGTAGCATTTTTGAGTTTGTTGCTTGCCACCGCATGGATGCAAAGAAATCAATTTCGTAAACAAGCTCAAATTGATTTACTCACCGGCTTGTTAAATCGTGGTACTGGCGAAGAAAAAGCCGAAGATGAATTTGTCCAAGTGCTTGCCCGTGGCGGACAATATAGCGTTATAGTGATTGATTTAGACTTTTTTAAACAGATTAACGACACCTTTGGCCACGGCACTGGGGATTGGGCACTGAAAAAGGTTGCTGAGGTGATAACGGCGAATACCCGTAGTACAGATATCGTCAGTAGAATGGGTGGTGAAGAGTTTGCTATTTTTATGCCTTTTACCACAATTGAATTAGCAGTTGAGTTAGCGAAAAAAATACGATTTGATATTGAGTCGATTGATACTCGTTTTTCTGGTCATCAATTTACAATTACCGCAAGTTTTGGGGTTAGCCAAATAACGGCAGATGATCTAAGCCTTGATCTCATCATTAACCGTGCAGATACAGCCTTATATAAAGCAAAATCTGAAGGTCGAAATAAAGTGGTTTATTTATCATAGCTACCTGCTTTGGGCGTTTTTATCTGCACCAATATGGCTTCTGTATTTGCAAGCTTTGACCTTCCTTAGTGCAAAAATGCTTTAAATTGTGACTGTTTTTAACTTTTTATAAAAAAAGATGCATTTTTTTCGACTAAACCAATAACTTTTATGATGTTGATCCGGTTACAACTCCACCAGTCTAGAGTATATATTCTATACAGCCTATTTTGTTTACGTAAACGTCAAATTAAAACAGTTGTTTAAATTTGGTTGTGATTAAGCATATTATAACTCAATGATTTTAATTATTTTAATGGCTTTACCTCAGGGTATGTTCAAAACAAAATGCTATTTCTACTTTAGTAGAAAACTGCCTTAAGGCTGTACACAATTATTTGCGACATGTAATTAAAGTACTTGTGTAATTACCTTTTTGTGCTGTTGGTAAATTGGTTGGACAAGTTACCAACTAAAACCAATTAAATGTTGTTTTAATTTTTATCTGTTTTAAATCAGTGTCTTGTTGTGTTTTTGCTGTTGGTGTTACCAATTATTAGGTTGCTGTTTGGCTTGTAGAGGATGTTATTTGGTTGTTGCAAATGCAAACGTTTCTGGTTAGGTTTTAGTACGAAACAAACATTTGATGGTTAAAAAGTAGCAGGGTTTGTTTTTAGATATGTGGAAGTAAGTTGTCTGTTTATAAACACTGATAGAGGTGTACAGATAAATACGCTTACTGACCACCATTTAACTTTTAAAAACGAATTATTGCTCAAGGGGCTAAATATGACAGCAGAACAACTAATGGCTAAATATGCTAAATCACAGCCAAGTGCTGAAACTGATTTACCAACAAGCTCAGAGCTTGCTTTGATTGGCCCAGAAGTCCCTGGCCAAGAGGTTATCTTCAATGATGGCTCACTGTCATTATTGGCTAGTTTATGTGGTGCTTTTGCTGCTGAAGTTCCTGAGTTGCTATCACAGCGAAAATTAAAGCAGCAACGCATTGATGATGGTCAATTACCTGGCTTCTTACCTGAAACCCGCGCTATTCGAGATGGTGAGTGGGCGATTAGAGGGATACCTGAAGATCTTACTGACCGTAGAGTTGAAATTACTGGCCCCGTAGATCGCAAAATGATTATTAATGCGCTGAATGCCAACGTAAAAGTATTCATGGCAGATTTTGAAGACTCACTAGCACCAAGCTGGGAAAAAGTCGTTCAAGGTCAAATTAACTTACGTGATGCAGTGCGAGGCGATATTAGCTTTACTGCTGAGGCAACAGGCAAACATTACAGTTTAGATGAAGATCCTGCAGTACTTATCTGTCGAGTACGTGGATTACACCTTAAAGAAAAGCACGTTGAGTTCAAGGGCGAGTCTATTCCAGGTGGTCTGTTCGACTTCGCGATGTATTTTTATCACAACTACCATCAATTATTAGCTAATGGCAGCGGCCCTTACTTTTATCTTCCTAAGCTTGAAAGTCATGTTGAAGCGCGCTGGTGGGCAAAAGTGTTCGCATTCGTTGAAGAACGTTTTTGTTTAAAGCCAGGCACAATAAAATGTACCTGCCTAATTGAAACGCTGCCGGCAGTATTCGAAATGGACGAGATTTTATATGAACTACGTTCAAATATTGTGGCATTAAATTGTGGCCGCTGGGATTACATTTTCAGCTATATCAAAACCTTGAACAAACATGCTGACCGTGTTTTACCAGATCGCCAAGCAGTCACTATGGATACGCCTTTTTTAAGTGCTTATTCACGTCTACTGATTAAAACCTGTCACAAGCGTGGCGCATTAGCTATGGGCGGCATGGCAGCATTAATTCCGGCTAAAACAGCCGAAGAAAATGAAATTATTTTGCAAAAAGTAAAAGGTGATAAAGAGCTTGAAGCGCGTAATGGACATGACGGTACTTGGGTGGCACACCCTGGTTTAGCCGATACCGCCATGGCGATTTTCAATGATTATATTGGCGCCGGAACTAACCAGTTGCACATTACCCGTGATGTCGATGCACCGATATTAGCCGAAGAGCTGCTGACACCTTGTGATGGTGAACGTACCGAAGCGGGCATGCGTTTAAACATTCGTATCGCAGTGCAATATATCGAAGCGTGGATCCAAGGTAATGGTTGCGTTCCTATCTACGGATTGATGGAAGATGCCGCTACAGCAGAAATCTCACGCACCTCGATCTGGCAGTGGATCCAACATGAAAAGTCACTTTCTAATGGCAAGTTAGTCACTAAAGACTTATTCAAAACCATGCTGGCTGAAGAGCTAATTAATGTCGAGCAAGAGCTAGGGCAGCAAAGGTTTACCAGTGGTCAGTTTACTAAAGCGGCCAGTCTGTTTGAGGAAATTACCACCTCTGATGAGTTGGTCGATTTCTTAACACTACCGGGTTATGAGTTATTAACAGCTTAAATTCAGTAGACGTATTACAAAAGTTTAATTTATAACGGCTGAGAAAGGTTATAGATTCGTGTCGCATCAACAAGAAGTGGGCACAGGTTACTTTGACCAAGTGACAAGCTGTATTCAAGGCGGTTAATCTTCAGTGAGGGCATTGACCGGCTTTACCGAAGAAGAGCTGTTTTAATACCACTTCTGTAACAGTTTAGCTGCCATGCAGCTGATGTCCCCCGATGTAGTTCACCTACAGGCTACATCGGGTTTTATCCAGTATTTGGAATTTTAGCGCAAGCTAGTTGTCGTTCTTAATGCGAGGATTTTTACTTCCTACCCAGTAAGTTTTCAACCATTTGCTTGTGTTGCGGCTCTTATGAGCCGTTTTTTTTTGCTTAAAATTTATAGCGAAATCACAGCTGATTCAGTTAAACCTTCTAGTTATGTTATTGATTAATATCAATCCAAAGCGGCTAAAGGATTAGTGAGTCATTATCGAAGGCACCTAATGCTAGAGTAAATAACATAGACACTAATAGGGGGGAGTTTTGTTGCTGTATTCTTTTGCTTATGGACTTTTTTGACTGATAGCTCGTTAAACTCATATCTTGAGAAACTAATCGATTGTTTGGCTTAAGCGCTCAAGTAAGCAAAGCCAGCGTAGCTAAGTTGCTGGCTTAGGTTTTTAATCAATATTAACTTATCGATAGAGGTTATTTAGCTTGTTTCTTTGCGCCTATCAACTGCGCCACGGCTTTGGCATTGTCGTTAGGTACTGCAATACTTAAATGATATTGAATAATTTTCCAGCCATCATCAGTTAATTGCAACGCACCTGTACCGCGACATAGACCATAACTGGCGCTTTCAAGTAATTCATCAAAAACAATGGTGTTATCAAACTGCAGTAGCTGGCGTGAGCTGACTTCATAATGCCAACCATCTGTAGGTCTGGCATAACCGGCAAATTGTTGCATATCCCAGCGCTCTGTGGCATCAGTGCCTAAAAACACCGCTTGCTGGTGATATAGCGAAAAGTAACTGTCCCAGTTCGCCTGGCTGGCATTTTGGTGTAGTTGGTCGAGAATGCTATTAGCTTGTTGCTTTGACTCGTCAGAGAGTGCCTCTTGAGCTGCTAGGGGTAAAGAAGACATTAAACATAAACTAGTGGTTAATAATAATCTTAAGATGGCTTTGTGCATGAAAATTCCTTGTCTGCTAAATGCTGGCTGGTAATGATAGCCGCGAAAATCAATGACTCAATGCTGATCTTAATGCCAATTGATTGGGTCTAGCTGATAAAACTGACTCAGTTCTTTATAAAGCAATTGATGCTGTTGGTAAAACGCTAACGGTTTCTCGAAAAAGGTTTCACTAATGACGGCAAAAAACTCAGCAGGATTGGTCGCACCATAGTAGTTAAACAGCGAGGGTAATTGATGCTGGGCACAATATTGCAGCGCTTTAAACTCACGACCGAGTGTTGCTGACCAAGTGGCATAATCGGTGAACTCTTTTAATGGCGGTGCGCCATTGGCATTGCCGTTTTCCTGATCTAGCTGATGAGCAAACTCATGAATAACCACATTTTGACCATCAAATGGCGCTGCAGCGCCGTCCAAAGTACTTTTCCACGACAAGATGATCTTGCCATTACCCCAGGACTCTCCCAGTAACACATTACGTTCATTAGAGGATACGCCGGCAAAGTCGGTGTTATTTTTCTCAACAATAAACGCATAGGGATACACTAAAATTTGTTTTAACTTGGGGTAAAAATTGGTTTTTCGATTGAGTAATAACAAGCAGGCTTGCGCGGCAATGGTCACTCTTACTTCGTCGGTAATGTTGAAGCCATCACAGCCGACAAATTGTTTTTCATCAATAAAAATCTGGATTAACTTTTTTAGTTGTAGCTGCAGATCTGTGGGCAATGCATGAAAATAGGGTAAGCGACGCTTAAGGATTTGCCGCCATGCTTTAGGGAAAGGCCTTGTCATAAGCTGTTGCCTGCGCTTTTCAGTGCGTTGAGACTTAGTCATAATCAACGCGATGGCAGTTACCGCAACGGTGACAAGTAAAAACACTGCAAACATTCAGCTCTCCCAGATTATATTAGCTTGTCATTATGTTATTGGGTGAATTTGCGCCAAATTCAAGTGGCTGATTTTTATTGAGACAAAAAAAACTGGCAAACAACCAAGGTTGCTGCCAGAAAGAAGGGGAGGGAGTTTATTTTTATAGTTGATTTAACGTATTTGCAGTCGTTGCTCTATTTGCTGTTGTTCTTCAAGTGATAATGAAAAATGCTGTTTAATCAATATTCTAATTAACTTTGACTTTGCCGATTGGCTGCTTTGACTTAAGCAGTTTAATTGCTCAATTGCCGCTTCACTTAAGGTAAATGTTGCCCGTCTAAATGGTTTAGGTTTTTCATTTATGGGTTCATTCGCTTCAGCTTGGGTGGTTAATTCCCATAGTTGCTGCATCGCCTGTTGGTTTGAATCTGCATTTTTACAGGCGCTCGACTGCTGTGGTTTGCCCATAGCGTAAAGATTTGCTGCCTCAATAAAGTCATCAACTGACATTTGCGGCAAAAAAGGCGTACTACATGGCGTAACGGTTTTCTTCAGATCGGCCAGGCCCATAACTTCCCCCTAATTGCGTTACATTATCGTTATTATTTCGCTGCCTGATTAGCTGTTTGGCATCGCTTACTTCTAGCAATTCACAAGCAATATTACGGATTTCAACCGCGGCTTTTCCATTGGGGTCTATTTCAATGACTGACAAGCCAGACTCTTCACTGTCGTCATAAATATTTCGGCTGTAAGTAATCGCATCAAGCACGTTAATATCGTAAGTTTTACATACCTCTTTAGCTTCGAGTATTCGACCTGCTTGGTTAGGCAAACTTGGACACTGAGTTACCACAAAAGAGGCTTTCATGGTGGGATTAATCATTTTGCAGGTAGCGACAATATCATCCATGTGACTGACCGTTTTTAGGTCTCTACGCTTGGGTCTTAGGGGCATTAAGGCGTGAGAGGCCACTGATAATGTAGCGCGCAGGGCTAAATTGTCTTGGCCGCCGCAGTCAACGAGTACATAATCATAATGTTTCTCAAGACTGAGTAAGTCGTTACGGATTTTTCCGTACAATTGGACGCAATTTATTGCTGGTAATTCAGGGTTGTTATTGCGCGCTTGGATCCAATCTGATGTGGTTCTTTGCGGGTCGCAATCGACCATGATAATACTGGCTGTGGCTTCTTTAGCGAGAAATACTGCGATATTTTGGGCTAAGCAGCTTTTACCACTACCGCCTTTTTCACCACCGACTAAGATAATCATCAAAACATCTCCTGATGTGGTATAACGCCATTGGATTGTCAATCATTATTGATTCGCTTGGTTATAAAAGGTTGATTTTTCGTTGACGCTTTATGTTGTACTTGTTATTAACTTTATGTTGCTATGACTTGGTCGTCAATGTGCTATAAATTGACGGTTTTAGTGGCTTTGACAGGCGTTTGTTTTTTGACAAAATAGCGGCTAATGGCGATTTTTTGACTGTGTTAACCTTATGAGCTATTCACTAGAATTTATCAATAAATTGAATTGCTTAAGTTGATTATTTAATAAATCAATGACCAGAAAAGTGGCTAGTGTTGCCAACCGCTAAATGTAAATGACTCTTATCTATAACTAAACTTTGCTTTTGTATTTATCGCTATTCCAAAATGTTATATTGCTATTGTTAACTAAATCTCCTGAACAAAAAGACTTTGACACTATGAATGAGAAATTATTATTAGAAGCCATTAACCAAACCATGCCATTTGGTAAATATGCTGGACGAAAGTTACTGGAATTACCCGAGCCATACCTGGTGTGGTTTCATAGTAAAGGTTTTCCTGAGGGGAAGTTAGGCGAGCAATTGGCATTGATGTATGAAGTAAAACTTAATGGTTTAGAGCAGATGCTGCAGCCGTTATTAACAAAGTAAATCCACTGGTTAACGTGTTTGTAAGACTTGTCTTTATCAGTTGATATCTTGCCTTGTGCTGCTGAGGATTAAGATTTAAGTGAGCGGCTTGCTTAAATAGAAACTATTAATCACCTGCTGTTGACTGATTTGGTAGCTTGGCTGGATCAGTGTAAACCCTTGCTTGATGAAAAATGCTTTTGATAAGTATGACGCATCAACATTCAATTCTGCGTAGCCTTGGCTGAGAGCCCACTTTTCTAAGGTTTCATAAAGCTGACATGCTAGCCCTTGTTGCTGATAGGCGGGGGCGATATACAAACTATCAATATAACCGCGGCTTTTAAAATGGGTTTCGACATTGATAACCCCAATAACCTTTGGCTGCTGACTTGCTAAAGTATCGGCTTTGTTTGTTGCCAGCATTAACCAAGATTGCGATCGCGTCAGCCGTAATTGCCAATGTTTTGCTGAGCGCGGTTTAGTTGACCATGCGGCTAACTGGGCTTGAGAGTATCGTCGGTGTGAGATTTGTCGAACACTTTGATGAACTAGCTCACTGACTTGCTGAGCAAAAGCAGGCCTGAAGGTGATAATTGAATATTGCGCTGTTTGAGTCATGGCTGCTTGATATCAGATAAAAAATCGGCTAATGAGAATTAGCCGATTATGGGGTATTTATTGCTAAAGCGAGTTATTTTTTCTCGATTTTGCCAACAAATAATAATTTATCAAAGGTTTTGTTTAATGTGCTGCTGGTGAAATCTTGCATCCACATTTGCTCATTCATGATCACAGTGTCACCTTTAGTGATCGCAACTTGTGGGCCAGCAGCCCAAAAAGTTTTATCTTCTGCTTTAACTTGAACATAGGTATAACCACCGCTGTTCATCGTTTCTACTACTTCACCTTGGTGCATAATACCAGCAGCCCATGCTGATGATACGCCTAATGCTAATGTTGCTGCTGCAGCTAATTTGATCAGTTTTGCTTTCATGAATACGTTCCCTATTTGATTAGGCTAAATTTTGCAATGATTCAGGTCATGAATCTACATAAAGATAGTTTATTAAATCATGAAGCGCACACAGGGTCTGTGATCCGCGGCAGATTTGTGAATACTAAATTACTACACAAGGCAAAATTTAAACTCAATATTACCTGTGGCTAATATAGTAAACATTAGGCTGTAATGGGTTTTCGATTAAGTTTCCATGCTGGGTAACAAAATCAACAAAGGCTTCAGGTAACGTCATGGTATCTAAGTCTTGTTGCCAATGGGCTTTTAGTAATGCGTCATAACCTTCTTTACCTAAGGCGGTATAGGCCGAAGACACCCCAATATAGAGCTTTTCAGGATCAATTGCCGACCATAAACCGTCTTGATATAACTCAACGGAGGTAATACGTTGATGCATCGCTAAGGTGCCATCATAGAAATAGCGGATACCATAAGTGTAGGGGAAGCTACCAGCGCCAGTGCCAGTTACCCCATTATTGGTGGCGGCATTAATGGCCGACTCCAGCACTTCATAAAGGTATTTGCCTTGAATTTGATATTTCACTAATGGCAACTCAAAAGGCAAAATCCGCCCTAATACATCCGCCATTGATAAGCTGCCTTTATTTAATGACTGCCGAACGCCACCGGCATTATGTAAGGCAAAATCGAGTTTTTCACCTGAATGCTTAGTGGCTTTAAACATACTTCTACAAACCCAAGGGGCAATTTCACTGCCATGGGGAAAGTGCTTACTGGGTAAACGGGTATGAATGAAATCATGGGGTATGTAAGCAAGCACTTGCTCTTCTAGCGCATTTAGCGCTGGGCGGTATTGCTCCATTATAGTGTTATGAATGCTTTCACAGGCCTGATCACCACGGATAGCAGGGTGGCTGATAAGCTTGGTTTTTACGCTATTTATTTGCTGCTCTGTGGGCAAAGTATTGAGGTTAGTAAGCTGATTATCTTGCTTAGGATTAAACAGCACTTCTAATTCATCATCAATCATAAAGTAGTTATTACCATTTATGGCAATACAGGCGCCAGAGCGATCAAAAGTGATATTAGCTAAGCCTAAGACTTCAGCGTATTTACTGGCATGGATGATAGGGGTGTTATTTACCCGCTCAGCATAGGGAGTGTGGCTAAGACCTAGTTCATCGAATTGACCTTGTAAGGTATGTGAGTGCCCACCAACTATGACGCTGATCCCAGATACTTTTTCTGCTAACTCTCGGTCTTGATCTAGCCCTAAATGGCTGAGGACAATAATATGCTGTATGCCTTGCTGCTGCAGACTGGCAATGGTATTAGCCGTCGTGTCAATGGCATTGATAAAATGGGTATCAGGATCGGGGCGAGCAATCAGCGGCATCTGATCCAGCGTAATCCCGACAATGGCGATGTGAGTATCATAAAACGGCTTAACTAGCACCTTGGCACATTGGGTCTGATTGTCGTAATCATAAAGCATAGGGTGACCACTTAGGCGGCCTTCTTTATCGGTTAACTCTTGGCTGAGATCCATATTGCCAGCTAACACCGGAAATTCGATACGATTTAAAAAAGCCAGTACTGGGCTATTACCTGCATCTATTTCATGATTACCTAACACCATAGCATCGGGTTTGAGCATATTGAGTAGGTGCGCGTTAGCCGCGCCTTGAAATTCTCTAAAATATAAGGTGCCTTGAAAGCTATCGCCGCCATGCAAAAACAAAAACTCATGGTTATGTTGAGCAGCTTGTTGCCTTGCTGATTCAATTTGATGGCCTAAACGGGCGTAGCCACCTGTTTTCGTGTTGACGTGATAATGCTGTTGCTCGACCGATAAGGAAAATTGAACACTGCTAGGCTCAAAATTAGAATGAGTATCGTTAATATGAGCAAGGCTAAGGCGATAGTTATTGGGCATCTTTTACTCTAATACAGAAAAAGGAGGCTGTTCCTGATCCGGCGTTTAATGAACTTAATGGGTGACTGATTTTTGTAGCTGTTTACTTTAGTCGTTGTTTACTTTAGTTGCTGCTAATGCATAGCCGTTAAACCAAGGCTGTGGTTATATTAACTAAATTAAAAAGGGAGCTTAAGCTCCCTTAAATCTATAGCTATAAAGCTAGAGTATTATTGCGGTGGGGTTTGAGATTGCTTGGTAAACTCACCGTCATCAGATAATACAATGCCTTTATGCTTCATGCGGCTACTCCACAATTTACGCGCTAATTGCTGCATATCGGTGACAGGATCGTTTGAATCGACAATTTCTAGTCCCAGTAAAGACTCAACAATATCTTCTAAGGTGACAATACCTTCACCAGAACCATACTCATCGACAATCATAGCGATTTTAGTATTTCGCTTAATCATCAATTCAAATATCGGTAAAATCTTGGCGGTTTCAGGAATAACCAGCAGGTTTTTCTTCAATACACCAATGGATTCTTTCTGGGTGTAACGTTCTGCTTGAATGATATTATTACGGTTAACATAACCAATAATATTATCAGGGTCGTCTTCATATACAGGAATACGGGTAAAGGGTTTAGCTAAAAACTGCTGCACAAATTGCCCTTGGGTCAGAGTCACCGGTAATTTAAACATCACGGTTCGCGGTGTCATAATCGCTGAAACGGGCATTTCTTTAACCGATAACATTTGCGTTAAAATGGCAGACTCTTGTTTATCAAGTTCACCTGATTGTCGCCCAATTTCGGCCATCGCACTCATTTCTTGACGAATATACTGCCCTTCGTCGCCTTTACCCATTAATTTGGTGACTTTTGAAGACATCCAGATTAGTGGTTTGGTAATACGCTCTAACCACACTAAAACTAGCGACACTGATGGCGCTAATGAACGCCAATAGTTTGCACCTAAGGTTTTAGGAATGATTTCTGAGAAAAATAAGATGAGAAAGGTCAGTACCCCGGAAAATACCCCTAGCATTTCATCGCCAAAGACCTTTGCCGCTTGAGCACCAGCAACAGCTGCGCCTACGGTATGGGAAATGGTGTTGAGAGTCAGGATAGAAACCAGTGGTGATTCCACGTTTTCTTTCTGTTTATTAAGCCGATCGGCAGCTTTACGATTCGTTTTAGCCAAAGTGGCAATATAACTAGGCGTAACAGACAGTAGTACCGCCTCAAATACACTACAAAGAAAAGAGATTGCAATGGCGATAAATACTATAATGATAAGGGTTATCATAAAGGTGGAATTACACCTCCAAATGGCAGACCAATATTAGTCCGAGGAAATTCTAGCATAGTCTCTAAGCTTTGTTGCTACTTCTATAGCCAAATTTTGTTAGGATCTGTATAATTCGCCGCCCGCAAGCAAGTTTTAGGTTTTTTGAGGTTACACAACATGAGTGAAAAAAAGATCAATTTATTGGATCTTGATCGAAAATCGATGAGAGCGCTATTCGCAGAAATGGGCGAAAAACCGTTCCGAGCCGATCAATTGATGAAATGGCTTTATCACTTTGGTGTTAGCGACTTCGAAGAAATGAACAATATTAACAAGGCACTGCGCGCTAAGTTAGCTCGAAAGTGTGAAATCGTTGCCCCTGAGATTGCTAGCTTTCAAAAGTCATCTGATGGGACCATTAAGTTTGCGATCAATGTTGGTCAAGGCCAAGAAGTCGAGACTGTTTACATCCCTGAAGAAGACCGTGCAACCCTGTGTGTATCATCACAAGTGGGCTGTGCATTGGAATGTACTTTCTGCTCAACAGGGCAGCAAGGCTTCAACCGTAACCTCTCAGTGGCTGAAATCATCGGTCAAGTATGGCGTGTATCAGAATTTTTAGGTTTCCATAAAGACACTGGCGATCGTCCAATCACTAACGTTGTTATGATGGGAATGGGTGAGCCACTATTAAACTTAGCCAATGTGATCCCTGCAATGGACATCATGTTAGATGACTTTGGTTTTAGTCTGTCTAAGCGTCGTGTGACCTTATCGACTTCAGGTGTCGTGCCTGCGTTAGACAAATTAGGTGACGTGATCGATGTGGCTTTAGCGGTGAGTATTCATGCGCCAAATGATGAGCTGCGTGATGTATTGGTGCCGGTAAACAAGAAATACCCGCTAGAAGAATTTTTAGCTGGGATTCGTCGTTACCTAGAAAAGTCCAATGCTAACCGCGGACGTGTTACAGTCGAATACGTGATGCTTGATCATATCAATGACAGTACAGATCAAGCCCATGAATTAGCCAAGCTAATGAAAGACACGCCGTGTAAGATTAACTTAATTCCGTTTAATCCTTATCCTGGTTCGCCATATGGTCGCTCTTCTAATTCTAGAATTGACCGTTTTTCTAAAGTATTAATGGAATACGGCTTAACGGTTATTGTGCGTAAAACCCGTGGTGATGATATTGATGCGGCTTGTGGACAATTAGCCGGTGATATTCGTGATCGCACTAAACGTTTAGCAAAAAAACAAATGCAACAAAATCAGATTTCGGTCACAATGGATTAACTCATTGTTTGTATAGATTAATAGGCGTTGGAATATGCATGGATTGCCAAAGTTTTTGATTGTAGTCGCGATGGCATTACCTCTAACGGGTTGTGTCACTGAGCGAACTTATAGCGGTACTGATATTCCTGTTGCCGAAAGAACCTTAGATAAGCAAGCCGCAGCTATTGAGCGAATGCAGCTGGGACTGACTTATTTAAATCGAGGCAATATTGAACAAGCTAAATTTAATTTAAATCGTGCGGTTGAATATGCACCGCAGTTAAGTTCAGTGCATATCGCGATGGCGTATTATTACCAAACGGTAGGTGATACTGTACGTACAGAGGCGGCTTACCGTAAAGCCATTGCCGCGCCAGATGCAGGTGGTGATGCGAAAAATAACTTTGGCGTGTTTCTTTGCCAGCAAGATAAATTCGCACAAGCTGAAAAAATGCTATTAGCCGCGATTGAAACCAAACAATACACTCGCACCGCTTCAAGCTACGAAAACTTAGGCGTGTGTAGTATGTCTGCAGGTGACACCGAAAAAGCCAAGGGCTATTTTGAAGATGCGCTGCGATATGATCCAAGACGACAATCAACCTTGAAAGAATTGATTGAGCTTGCGATAGTAGAAAATGATTATCAAGCCGCTAAAGCGAATTTAACGCGTCTTCACCGTGTGGCACAACAAACACCAGAAAGCTTAGCATTAGGTATTAAAATTTCCCGTGAGTTAGCGGATGATGAAGCGGTAAAACGCTACGGAATTACTTTAATTGCCAAATATCCTGCTTCAGAACAAGCGAAAGAATACAGGGCTAATTTGCATTAATGACAAATAAAATTACAGAGATAGAAACAGATAATAATCTCGAGCAAGCTGAATTACTCGAAACTGTTTCAACAGCGGGTATGCTGCTACGCACCGCCCGCGAAAAAAAGGGTGTCTCGATAGATGCTGTGGCATTACAGCTGCATTTGCGTCCCAGTGTTATTGAAGATATTGAAAATGATATTTTTGATAATATTGCTTCAGCAACCTATGCCCGCGGCTACGCTAAAAACTTTGCCAAGTACGTTGAAGCAGATGTTAATGCCGTTCAACAATGTTTAGCCCAGCAACTTCCTGATGAAACTGCTGCTATGCAAAGCTTTTCTCGCAAAACTACCCGCGAAGCCCGTGACAGCCGTCTCACCTTAGTTACTTATCTCATCGTAGCGATATTACTTGCGCTATTATTGTTGTGGTGGGTACAAAAAGACTCAATGCTAACGGGAGTTGATTTATCAAAGCCGACAGCAGAAGAAGTCGCAGCTGCTAATGTGGCGCAGCAAACACAAGACTTATTAGAGCCAGAAATCGATCCTAAACTGGCTTATCGGGAACCCGTTGCCAGCGAGGTAATCTCAGCACAAAGTCAAAACGATGACGCAGTTCAAGTGAGCAGTAATGTTCAGGAGAGTAACCGTGTTATTAAGCCAGCAACGGCGACTGACACACTTGACTCTGTTGCTGTGTCACCAGCAATAACAGCTGCAGTTGATACTGCAGTAACCACTGCTGATGTGATTGAAACTGATACTATATCGCTTAGCTTTAGTGATGATTGCTGGGTTAACATTATCGATGCCGATGGTAAAACATTGGTTGATGGCGTTAAGGGCTCAGCTAGAGTCGTTGAAGTCACCGGCAAGGCACCTTTTAAAGTGATATTGGGTGCGCCGCAAGTTGTCACCATGAGCTTTAATAATGAAAATGTCAGCCTTGCTGAGTTTTCTGACCGTGTGGCCAAGTTAACCCTGCCTAAAGCCTAGTCTTTAAAGCTTAGTGTTAACTCAATTTTGGTAAGTAGTAGAGCAACAGATTATGTATAACGAATCTCCAATCATCCGCCGTCCTTCTAGCCGCATTTATGTAGGGGATGTTCCGATCGGCGATGGTGCACCAATTGCGGTGCAATCGATGACAAATACTAAAACCACTGATGTCGACGCCACAGTTGCACAAATTTTGGCCCTTGAAAAAGTCGGTGCAGACATAGTGCGAGTCTCAGTACCAACAATGGATGCCGCTGAAGCGTTTAAGCTTATCAAGCAGCGCGTTAGTGTACCTTTAGTTGCCGATATTCATTATGATTACCGTATCGCACTTAAAGTGGCTGAATACGGTGTTGATTGTTTGCGGATTAACCCCGGCAACATTGGTAATGAAGAACGTATTCGCAATGTAGTTGAATGTGCGCGTGATAAAAATATTCCAATTCGCATTGGTGTTAATGGCGGTTCATTAGAAAAAGATCTGATGGACAAGTATCATGAGCCAACACCAGAAGCATTGCTTGAATCAGCCATGCGTCATGTGGATATTTTAGACCGTCTAAACTTCGACCAGTTTAAAGTCAGTGTAAAAGCTTCAGACGTATTTTTAGCGGTTGAATCATACCGTTTACTCGCCAAGCAAATTAAGCAGCCATTGCATTTAGGCATTACTGAAGCAGGCGGCGCTCGTGCGGGTTCGGTTAAATCAGCAGTGGGCTTAGGCATGTTACTGGCTGAAGGTATTGGTGATACTTTACGTATCTCATTAGCGGCAGATCCAGTCGAAGAAATTAAAGTCGGTTTTGATATCTTAAAATCATTACGTATTCGCAGCCGCGGCATTAACTTTATTGCCTGTCCGTCTTGTTCACGCCAAGAGTTTGATGTGATTAACACTGTCAATGCGTTAGAAATGCGCCTTGAAGATATCACCACCCCAATGGATGTGTCGATTATCGGCTGTGTGGTCAATGGCCCAGGTGAAGCGTTAGTTTCAGATATTGGTTTAACCGGTAGCCACGGAAAAAGTGGTTATTATGATGACGGTAAACGTCAAAAAGAGCGCTTTGATAACAACAATATAGTGGATTCACTGGAAGCAAAAATTCGCGCAAAAGCAGCGATAATGCAAAACCGAATCGATATCAAAGACGCAACAGAATAAGTTAGTTTTAGATAAAAACACACTTACCAGCAGTGGTAGGTGTTTTTTTGTGTAAGGCATATGATTAATTAATTAGCTAAAAATTAGGCGAATTAAACGTGGCAAAACAGATCCAAGCAATCCGTGGAATGAACGACATTCTGCCAACTCAAAGCCCTTTATGGCAACAAGTCGAAGCGGTTATTCGCTCTACTGTTAGTGCCTATGGTTACAGTGAAATCCGTACTCCTATTGTTGAAAGTACTGATCTTTTTAAACGCTCTATTGGTGAAGTTACCGATATCGTTGAAAAAGAAATGTATACCTTTGCGGACCGTAATGAAGACAGTTTAACCTTACGTCCTGAAGGTACCGCTTCAACTGTGCGTGCAGGTAACGAACACGGTTTACTGTATAATCAAGAGCAACGCTTGTGGTACATGGGACCGATGTTCCGTCATGAACGTCCTCAAAAAGGTCGTTACCGTCAATTCCACCAATTTGGTGTTGAAGTGTACGGCATTGCAAGTGCGGACATTGATGCGGAAGTATTGATGTTATCTGCAAGATTATGGGATTCATTTGGCATTAAAGACCACGTTAAACTGGAACTTAATACCTTAGGTGATCCTGCTGAACGTGCTACTTACCGTGATGCATTAATTGCATTTTTAGAGCAGCACAAAGAGCAATTAGATGAAGACTCACAGCGCCGTATGTATTCAAACCCGCTACGAGTATTGGATTCTAAATCGCCACAGGTTCAAGCCTTGCTAGCTGATGCGCCAGAGTTAATGGATTATTTAGGTGAAGAATCAAAAACACATTTTTCAACCTTATGTGAACTCTTAGACGCTGTCGGCATCCAATACACAATTAATCCTCGTCTTGTGCGTGGTTTAGATTACTATAACCGCACCGTTTTTGAGTGGGTAACGGATAGCTTAGGCTCTCAAGGAACGGTACTTGCTGGTGGTCGTTATGATGGTCTGGTTGGTCAATTGGGTGGTAAAGATACCCCTGCAGTAGGTTTTGCAATGGGACTTGAGCGTATTGTATTACTACTGCAAACCCTTGAGCTTGATAAAGATGTCGCGCCAGTTGTCGATGTTTATGTCACGGCAATGGGCGAAAACTGCTTAGTTGAAGCAATTAAAATTGCCCAAGAGTTGCGTCAAAGCCTGCCAGCGCTTAAAGTCATGAGTCATTGTGGCGGCGGTAACTTTAAAAAGCAGATGAAACGTGCTGATAAAAGCGGTGCGCAGTACGCCCTGATCATTGGTGAAAACGAAATTGCCAATAACCAAGTTGCAATTAAGCCACTGAGAAATAAGAACGAACAACTTTTAGTTGCCCGAGAAGAGTTGGCGACTACGATAAAATCATTATTTTAATATTAGCCCTTAGCTAATAAAAAACAGAACTGAATAGAAAGGGGAAGTGCGCGTGGAAATTTATAGCACAGAAGAACAACAAGTAGATGCTATTAAGCAGTTCTGGAAAGATTACGGCAGCTCAATCATTGTGGGTGCAGTCGTAGGTCTAGGTGGATTGTACGGTTGGAATTATTACTCTGACGTAAAAATTGAAAAATCGGAAGCTGCATCAGAAGCATTTCAACGCATTACTGCTAACAGCGACAGCAGTGCAGTACAAGCAGCTATCGCTGAGTTTGGTGCACAGCACGATCAAAAAGGTTACCAAGCCTTGCTTGAACTCATGTCAGCTAAAGCTGCTGTCGATGCAGGCGAGTTAGATAAAGCAGAAGCGGCTTTTACTAAAATCATTGCTGCAAAACCGGGTGCTGCTTTAGAGTCTTTAGCGACGTTACGTCTATCTCGCGTGCAAGCAGAGCAAGGTAACATCGGCACTGCAATTGCGACATTAGAGCAAATTACCGATGAAGCATTTAATGCTCAACGTGATGAGTTAAAAGGCGATTTACTTGTGCGTCAAGGTGACATGGATAGTGCACGTTCAGCTTACCAAGCTGCTGTTGATAACGGCGGTTCGTTAACCAGTCCTGCATTACAAATGAAGCTAGACAATTTAAACAAGGCATAAGGAATTAGCCGAATGAAGTCTTTATGCAAAACTTTGCTAGCAGCGGGCTTAAGCGTCGCATTGCTATCTGCTTGTTCTTCAAATGATAATGAAGAAGAAGTTGTTACTGAACTAACTGAAATTCAAGCAACTGTTTTTCCAGAAGTAAACTGGCATGCCAAGGTTGGGGGCGGAGTCGGTGACTTTTATTCTCAACTTAAACCGGCTATTCGATATGACCATGTATATGTGGCCGATCGCAACGGTGAGGTCGTCGCCTTTGAAGAAGCAACAGGCAAAGTGGCTTGGCGTAAAGACTTAGCTTCAGAATTTAAACATACTGAGCTGGCGAAAACGAAAGAGGCACGCATTGCCGCAGGCGTTACCGCTGGCCGTAATAAAGTCTTTATTGGCGGCGAGTCTGGTTTATTGGTGGCATTAGATGCTCAAACCGGTGAGACCGTATGGTCAGCAGTTGCAAGCGGTGAACTGTTATCGGCTCCAACTGTGTCTGAAGATTCAGTTGGCGTGCATACCAGTGATGGTAACTTTGAAGCATTTGATATTGATGACGGTGCTAAACTGTGGACCCATGAGATGCAACTGCCAAATCTAACGCTACGCGGCACTAGCTCAGCAGCTTATGATTCAGGTGGTTTCTTCCTTGGCACTGCTGATGGTAAAATAGCGGTTATTGTCAAAAACAATGGACAAGTGGCTTGGGAGCAGGCGGTATTTAACCCAACCGGTGGTAACGAGTTTACTCGTATGGCCGATGTGGACATGACACCGTTAATTTTGGGCGATAATTTATACGCGGTAAGTTACAATGGTAACTTAGTGTCTATGGAGCTAAGAACGGGTCGTGTTGTATGGACGCGTAAGTATTCAAGCTTCAATGAATTAGCGACAGCAGGGGTTGGACTATACTTAGTCGATGACCACAGCCGAATTTATTCAGTAGATAGACGTAACGGTCTTGAATTATGGAGTAACTCTACGTTAATGAATCGTAGTTTAACTTCACCTGCCGTTATAGGCTCTTATATTGTTGTAGGTGACTTTGAAGGTTACTTACATTTTATTGACCGCAACTCTGGCGAAGTCGCTGGACGTGTTGAGGTTGATAGTGATGGTTTATTCTCACAACCAGTAGTGGTTGGAGATAAAATTTATGTGCAAGGTCGTAGCGGCAAAATCGCGACGATTGTACTGCCATAAATTGAATAGCAAACCTTATTAGAGCCCCTGGAAGTGTGTTCCGGGGGCTTTTTATTTTAAAGTTTTTAGAGGCAAAATCATGATCCCTGTAGTGGCCCTTGTGGGGCGACCTAATGTTGGTAAGTCAACTTTATTTAATCGCCTTACTCGCACAAGAGATGCGCTTGTCGCCGATTTTCCTGGTTTAACTCGTGACCGTAAATATGGACGTGCGTTTTTAGCTGGTTATGAATTCATTGTGGTTGATACTGGTGGTATCGATGGCACTGAAGAAGGGATTGAAACTAAGATGGCTGAACAATCGCTAGCGGCGATTGAAGAAGCAGATGTGGTGCTATTTTTAACTGATGCTCGTGCAGGCTTAACAGCAGCTGATTTAGCGATTGCTGAGCATTTACGTAGCCGTGATAAAACTACCTTTGTTGTTGCTAACAAAGTTGATGGTATTGATGCTGATTCAGCCTGTGCTGAGTTTTGGTCATTAGGTTTAGGTGAAGTTTATCAAATGGCAGCTGCGCAAGGTCGCGGTGTTACCAATATGATTGAATACTCTTTAGCGCCTTATGCTGAAGCTATGGGTATTACTCGCCAAGAAGACGGTGAAGAAGTTGAAGATGTACGTGAGTACACTGAAGAAGAAGCCGAAGCTGAACAAGAGCGCCTGCAAAACTTACCGATTAAGCTTGCTATTATTGGTAAGCCTAACGTAGGTAAATCAACGCTAACTAACCGTATTTTAGGTGAAGAGCGTGTGGTTGTTTATGATGCACCAGGTACGACTCGTGACAGTATTTACATTCCAATGGAACGTGAAGGTCGTCAATACGTATTAATTGATACTGCTGGTGTGCGTCGCCGCGCGAAAGTACATGAAGTTATTGAGAAGTTTTCAGTGATTAAAACCCTGAAAGCAGTTGAAGATTCTAACGTTGTCTTGTTAGTGATCGACGCTCAAGACGGTATTACAGAGCAAGATCTTGGTTTGCTTGGTTTTGCGCTTAATGCTGGTCGTGCAATTGTACTTGCTGTGAATAAATGGGATGGTCTTGACCAAGCATTTAAAGAAAGCGTTAAAAGTGAGTTAGATCGCCGCTTAGGCTTTATCGACTTTGCCCGCATTCACTTTATTTCAGCGCTGCATGGCACAGGTGTTGGTCATTTATATGAGTCGATTGAAGAAGCCTATGACAGTGCGACGCGCCGCGTAAGCACTTCAATGCTGACCCGCATTATGCAAATGTCACAAGACGATCATCAGCCACCATTAGTACATGGTCGCCGTGTGAAGCTTAAGTATGCCCATGCTGGTGGTTATAACCCACCAATCGTTGTGGTGCATGGTAATCAGGTAAGTAAGTTACCTGATTCATACAAGCGCTACATGATGAACTACTTCCGTCGTTCATTGAAAGTTGTGGGTACGCCAATTCAAATGCGCTTTCAAGAGGGAGCTAATCCATTTGAAGGCCGCCATGAAAAGCTAACCATTAGTCAAGAGCGTCGCCGTAAACGCGCAATGAGCCACATTAATAGCCGCAAAAAATAAGTTATTTTCTGCGTGTTAACCAAAACCTGAATGACTGCAAAGTGATTCAGGTTTTTTTATGTCTCTGATTTACTGTTGTTTGAACTGAGGTGTTTGAACTGAGGTGTTTGAACCGAGGTGTTTGAACCGAGGTTATTGAATGTTATTGGCTTGGTAAGGTGAAACGCTCAATGATCTAGCATAAGCAAATGTTAAGTTTTACCTCTTATAATAATCATTCACTTTCAATCGCTGAGGTTTTTATGAGTACTCACAGCCATTTCCCTGCTATCCATCGTCTTCTGCATTGGGGGCTTGCGTTGTCGATGTTGGTGATGCTGTTAACCATCTTACTGCGTTTAGGCTGGATGGAGAAAAATCATATGGCAGAGATGATCCAACAAGGGCTATTGCCGCTTGATTTACTCATCAGCGATAAACAAGCCGTCATCATTGCTAAAAGTATCCGTAATGTGATGTTCCAGTGGCACCTATATTTTGGTTATGCGGTGGCTGTTTTTGTGTCGCTGCGCTTTATCTATATGGCAAAATGCGGTTTACAATACCCTAGCGCATTCAGTAAACAGGCTAGCGGCCGTGAAAAATTTCAAGCGTGGGTATATTGGCTATTTTATCTGGGTATTGCGTTATCGGTCTCCACAGGCTTGTTGATTGAATTTGGGCCAGAGTCAATTGAACACCAAGCTGAAACCGTGCATAAACTTGCCTTGTGGTATTTTATTCCGTTTATCAGTTTGCATTTGGCCGGAATAATACTGGCCGAATTTACCCACGATAAGGGCTTAGTCTCGAGAATCATCGGCGGGTAAACACAGTCACCAGTTGTGTTGAACTAAGCCTATTGAGCAGCGTATCAGCGGTTGTTCTAGCTATTGCTTCAAGACCGCGTCATGGCGTTAGTGCTAGCGCGGTGATTATTAGTCCTCATTAACCAACTCTTGTTCGCTATCCTATACTCGTCAGACCTTGTTAACGGGTTAATCTTTACCTATTTAACTCTCCAACTTAACACTCTGTTAAACTAACTCGTCACAATGCTTAATAAAACCTTAAGATTGAAGATTTAACTTAGGTGATATTGAATCATTAAAAATTAGTCATTCATGACTCCTGAAAAAATAATATTAACAAAGCGAGACTCCATGAAGCGATCATTACTAGCGAGTTTGTTACTCACATTGGCCTTTAGCAGCCCATTATTTGCCGCGCCCTCACTTGATCATACTGTACTCACGAAAGAGGGCACTGAAACCAGCTTGCAAGAGTTTGCTGGCAAAGTGGTGTATGTAGATTTTTGGGCCTCTTGGTGCGGTCCATGTCGAAAGTCTTTTCCTTGGATGAACCAGATGCAGGCCAAATACCAGCAGCAAGGCTTTGAAGTGGTTGCTATCAATCTGGATGTTGATACTGAGTTAGCCCATGAGTTTCTCACTAAAATCCCCGCTAATTTTAATTTACGCTTTAATCCAGAAGGGGATGTGGCAAGGGAGTTTGATTTACCTGGTATGCCAAGTAGCTATTTATTTAACCGCCAAGGCGAATTAGTTCAGCGTCATGTTGGTTTTTTTGACAAGAACAAGCCTGCTTACGAACATGAAATTCAACTGTTATTAAAGGAATAAGCCAATGAAAAAATCGAGTTTTAAGCAATACATTAAGCTGTTATTGGCCTTGTCTATTATCAGCAGTTTAGCAGGCTGTTCGAGTTTAGGGGTAGAGCCGTGGGAGAAGGATCAATTTGCCCGCGCTGATATGGCACTTAATAATGAAAAGTTAGATTTAGCATTGGATGACCATATTTACTTCAGTAAAGAAGGCACCAGTGGCGGACGCTCATTAGCTGGTGGAGGTTGTGGATGCAACTAACTTCGAAACTAACGCCGAAACAAAGCATCGCTAGTGCATTGGCCATGGCTAGCTGCAGTTTGTTGTCACAACAAGCTAGCGCACAAGAGCCGGTACCGGCAAACGATGATTGGAAAGTCGATGCCGCCATTATGTATTACGGTGAGCAAGACCGTGTACAAGCCGTTGAAGCTATTGGTAATGTGCAAAAAGCCTTTGGTGAAGATTCGCTGCTCGATATGAAAATCGTTGTCGACAGCTTAACCGGCGCTTCAGCTTCTGGCGCTGTAGCACAATCCATCAGCCAAACCTTTACACGACCTTCAGGTAAGGGAGAGTATACGGTCGCCCCAGGTGAAACGCCCCTTGATGATACGTTCCAAGATACTCGAGTGCAGTTAAGTGCCAATTGGCAGGAGATTTTAAATCCTGACTGGACGGTTAACTTGGGTGTTTATGGCTCTAAAGAATACGATTATTTATCATTAGGCTTAAATGCGGGTGTGGAGCGCAGTTTTAACAAAAACAACACCACTCTTGCCTTATCGGGTGCCTATACTAATGATACTGTTGATCCTGTTGGCGGTCGTCCTGTGGCATTATCAGAAATGGTATTTCGCGGTGATTATGATGGCGATGATGCCTTTCAAGCTGCATTTGACGCCACTCGATTAGACGGTGATGATACCAAGCAAACCGCTGATGTCATGCTAGGTGTGACCCAAATCTTGAATCGCAATTGGTTAATGCAAGCTAACTACGGTTTTTCAAGTGTGTCGGGCTATATGACCGATCCCTATAAAATTCTCAGTATGGTCGATGGTAACGGTGAGTCCCATGGTTATCGCTATGAAAACCGCCCAGACTCGCGCACTAAGCACAGTGTTTTCTTGTTAGCAAAAGGCGCATTGGACTCAGGGGTGATTGATTTCTCTTATCGCTACAATACTGATGACTGGGATATTCAAGCGCACACTTTAGAAACCCATTATCGCTATTACTTTACCCCAAGCTTATATGGCCAGCTGCATTTGCGTTATTACCAGCAGCAAGCTGCTGAGTTTTATCAGCCATTTTTGCGCACAGAAGCTGCATTACCTGAGTATGCCAGTGCGGATTATCGCATTGGTGACATGTCAGCTTATACCGTAGGGCTTAAGTTTGGCCATCGCTTATCTGGCGGCCATGAACTTAGCTATCGTATTGAGTATTATCAGCAAAACCCTGAAAACAACGGCACAGATATCCCTGGTGAGTTAAATAATCAGGATTTATTTCCATCGGTGAAAGCAATCGTAGCTCAAATAAGCTATTCGTTTTAAATAAATAGTCTTAAGATAAATAAACGCAAAACATCAGAGTTATTGAAATTGTTAAATAAAGCCGCTGTTACATCACAAGCCGCTACATCTAAGGCCCCACAGGTCGCGACGCTTACACGTCGCCCTTGGGGCTTTTTAGGTTCATTTAGCGCCATGGCAAGTCCATGTGAAATGTTAATGCGACTAGATGATGAGCGCATTGCCCAGCAGATGTTAAATATCGCTGTGGCTGAAGCCAAACGAATAGAGCGTAAATATAGCCGTTTTTTACAAGGTAATATTGTTTGGCAACTCAACAATGCCCAAGGGCAGGCGGTTAACATTGATGCTGAAACGGCGCATTTACTGCAATTTGCCCAGCAATGTTATCAATTAAGTGACGGCGCTTTTGATATCAGCGCAGGTCCTTTAATGAAGTTGTGGCGCTTTGATGGTAGTCATCAAGTGCCACCAGCTAGTGCGATTAAATCGGCATTAAAGCTAGTGGATTTTAGCGCCATTGATTTTACTGACAGCCAATTGACTATGCCTGCAGCAATGAGTTTAGATTTTGGTGGCATAGGCAAAGAGTATGCGGTGGATAGTACAGCGCAATTACTCAGCAAGCGTTGGCCTGATATCTCTGTGTTAGTTAATTTTGGTGGCGATATTGCCTGTCCCATCCTTAACCCCAATGGCTGGCAAGTGGGGATTGAAAACCCGCAGCAATTGGATAATGCCGCGGCGCTGTTAACCATACGCCAAGGCGCATTAGCCACTAGCGGCACCACTCGGCGCTACATTGAAGTGGACAGTAAACGCTATGGCCACATTATTAATCCTCGAACAGGATATCCTGTGGAGCAAGCGCCGCTTTCAGTGACGGTATTAGGGCCAAATAGCGTAACCGCGGGAATGTTATCGACCATGGCAATGTTAAAAGGCGCTGCTGCTGAAGCCTTTTTGAGTGAGCAAGGTGTTGACTTTAAAGTGTTTAGATAAGCTTAAATCGCGCTTTAGTTATTATAAAAGTAATAAGGGAATAACCGATGCGGGTATTGTTAGTAGAAGACAATCAGTTATTAGCACAAGGCGTGGTTTTGAGTTTGGCTAAAGAAGGGATCCAAGTGGATCACTTATGTTCTTATAACCAAGCATTAGCGGCGCTGGATAATGAAGATTTTAGCGCCATTATTCTTGATTTAGGTTTGCCTGATGGCAATGGCGAAGATTTATTAAAGCACTGGCGTAAAGCGGGAGTATCTTTGCCGATTATTGTGCTTACAGCCAATACGGATTTTGATACTCGCTTAAACTGTTTAGACATTGGCGCAGATGATTATCTCAGTAAACCGTTTGATGTGCGGGAATTAGTTGCCAGACTGCGAGCGATTGTTCGCCGCCAACACGGCTTAGATAACAATCAATTTAGTTTCGGCGCATTGACCATCGATTTCAGTTGTTGTGAAGTGCATTTTCGAGAGCAATTAATCAATCTGCCACGGCGGGAATATCAATTGTTATTGGAGTTTGCCCAATCAGCAGGGCGAGTACTAACCCGCAGCCAGCTTGAGCAATTAACCTATGGTTGGGATGAAGTCGGCAGTAATTCCATTGAAGTGCATATTCATCATTTACGTAAAAAAATGGCCCCAGAACTGATTAAAACTGTTAGAGGCATTGGCTATATTTTAGCTGAAATTCAATAAGCATTAATGGTCAGTAGATCATAAAAGGATATTATGTTTTCGTTACGTTTCTCCCTTAGTTTATTGATGTTAGTCGGCATCTTACTGACCGTATCGGTTGCCAGTGTGCTGAGTAGCCGCGATGCCATGTACGAGATAGAAGAGCTATTTGATGCAGAAATGGTGCAAACCGCCAAAGTGCTGGATTTGTTTTATGTCAAAAGGCTTACTGCCGCCAAAGTAGCAAGCTTAATTGAGCAACCTATTCGCTTTCATGTGTCAGAGTCTGAAATAGAAACCTTTGCCGAGCAGTCTACGGTAGAAACCCTCTCTTACGAGCGAAAGCTGTCATTTCAATTATTTACCGCAGCAGGTGAGTTACTTGCATACTCAGATAATACTGGTGTAAAACCGCTAACGGATTTTAACCACGGCTATGCCTATCAGGCAGTCGGTGAGCACACCTGGCATGTGTACAGCTTGTTTTCAACGGCGCAACAGGTGTGGATTGTGACTGCACAGCGTGATGACGTGCGCCAAGAGTTGGTGGATAAGATTAACGCCAATAGCTGGCGCTCGCCTTTGATTATTGCGCCTATCATGTTGCTTATCATGCTATTGGTGACTTACTACTTATTTAAACCCATCAAACTACTTGAACGTCACTTAGCTTATCGCAGTGCTCAAGATCTAGCGCCAATTAATATCCGCTTACCGTCAGAACTTATTACAATTCAGCAGTCGCTTAATAGTTATTTAGCCCGTATCGCCGATATGATGATCCGCGAACGACGCTTTAGTGCTGATGCCGCCCATGAATTAAAGACCCCCTTAGCCATCATTAAACTTCATGGTGATGGTTTAGAAAGCGTGATTAATTCATCAACCGATGAAAGCTTAAAGCAACAAGCAATGCCTTATACTCAAGCCATGGGGCAGGGCATTAAGCGTATGAGTCATACTGTTGAGCAACTGTTATTACTCTCAAGGGTTGATGCCATTGAAGCGATTAATAAGGCTGAATGCAACTTACAAAGCCTAATTGATAATGTGATTAATCAGTTAGTGCATATTGTGGCCGATTATCAGTGGCAGCTTGATATTCCTAAGGGACTTACCGTTAAAGCTGATAGCTTTTATCTTGAATTAGTATTAAAAAATATTATCGAAAATGCCTGTAAATACAGCCCTAAAGAATCGGTTATTAGCATTCGCGCTGAGCAAGATGCTAACCAATGCGTCATTAATATCATTGATCAGGGAATAGGGATGTCTGCAAGCGAAATTGATTTAGCCAAGAACCGTTTTTATCGGGTTGATGAAAATGTATCCCAAGGTGCAGGGCTAGGGTTATCCATTTGTCAGCTCATCATTATGTTGCATCAAGGTGATATGAGTTTTCATCAAGCTAAGCCTCAAGGGCTAAAGGTCAACATTGTGTTACCCAATTAAACTAACTTATTTAATCTTGGGATAAAAAAGCCTGAGTCACAGTGAATGTGATTCAGGCTTTTTATTTATTTCAGACCCAGCTTCTAACTCAGCTTCTGGCCCAGCTTATGACTTAACTTCTGACTCAGACAAAGCGCAGTTTATTTCACTCGTTACTTATTTCACTCGCTGTTTAGACGACGAGTGATGACTGCTTGAGCGACTACCACCACGGTTGTTGTGGGATGCATTACTCGCTCTTTGCTGCGGCTTGATGCTGTGGTTTTGGGCGCTACGGTTGTTATTCACTCGCGCAGTTTGGTTATAGTGCTTGCTACTTTGCTGTTTATTAACAGTCGGTCTGCTGGTCGCTTGTCTATTAGTAACCTGCCTGTTTGTCGCTTGTCTGCTGCTCGGTTGCTTGGTCGCTTTTTGGCTTTGATGAGCCTTATTTGAACGGTTTGGCTGTGATTTATTTGCCGTTCTCAGCGCTTTATCCTGCTGGCCATTATGCATTTTATTCGTATTACTTGGCTTAGTGCTCGGTCTAGTGCTCGGTCTAGTACTGGGCTTAGTGCTGGGTCTTGAGCTATAGCTCGGCTTAGCATTATGATTATTTTTTAATGCTTTATTAACACGTTGCTGCTTTGCTATATGGCTTGGCTTAGAGTTATGCAGCTGTGCAGGCTTACCTTTATGACCAGGTTTTTGAGAATGAGCCACCTTGTGGCTTTTATTGTAACGGGCACGATCATACTTATGGCTTACTCTCGGCGCTTTATATGCAACCCCGCGGCGATGAGCAGGTTTGTGCTTCCAGCGGTGTGAGCCTTGGCTATAGGCAATCTTATGGGGCTTACGATAGTAACGAGTCTTATGATGATTAATCACCACCACGCGTCTACTTGACCAATGCACCGCGCCAAAGAAGTAGTTAAAGTTAATGTAAACACTTGGCCCCCAATAAATCGGGCGGTTCGGGCGGTAATGCACATAAGATGGATAACGCCAATATACTGGTGGGTATGCATTCCAGCGCCAGCTACCGTAAACAATTCTTGGGTCGTAATAGGGAACATAAACCACTTCCGTACGGGCAGGCTCAATAATGATCTGCTTTTCTTCACGGGTGATGGTCATGTTTTCCATATCATCAAAACTATTGGCTTCATCGGCTTGATGGCGCAATGTTTGAATGCTGGCTAATACCGTTTTTTCATCTTGCAGAAATGCTTCACCTAACTCCTGAGTCCAATCAAGATCTTCATTAAGCTTTTCAAGCACAGTGGGAAAGGCCACTAATGCCATGACGCTAGGGTCCCAATCCTGTTGCTCGGCTTGCTGCATTTTTTGTTCGCTATCAAGCTGACTATTTTCTTGCTGCCAGCGATGCGCTTGTACTACCTCTAGAGGGTAGGTAGACGCAATCAGAATATGGGTTAACAAACTATCTGGATATAAGGCAATAGGAGCAAGCATTTGTGCCAGCTGCGCTTCAGACAGCTGCTGTTCAGTATCTTGACTGTAGGCTTGATCGCTCGCCAGTGTTTGTGCGCCGTTGTCTGTGGCCGCTAATACCGCAGGAGAAAGCATAATGCACATGGCAACTAGGCTTGTTCTGATGCGATTAAAAGTCGTATTCATTAATATCATATCGTCTCCAACTCCTTTTTGATAAAGGCAGTTTTTGAATGTTAGATATAGGATAACGAAGTGAAAATGAACACAAGATGAAAGCAGGGAATTTATTTTGAGTGAATTAAGCGGCTAATGGTAAAAGCTAGTCATTAAATGTGATGGTGAATTTAGCGCCGCCATAAGTGTCAGATGCACCGACGCTTAATTGCCCCTGATAACTTTCGACAATATCACGCACTATGGCTAAGCCAATACCGTGACCTTGTTGGTAGGTATCGGCTCTGATGCCACGTTCAAAAATCCCTTGCTGCTGCTCAGGGCTTAGGCCTTTGCCGTCATCTTCAATGATAAAGTGTAATTGGTTATCGGTTTGAACTACGCTAAGGCAAACTTGGGCCTTAGCGGCTTTACAGGCGTTGTCTAACAGGTTGCCAAGCATTTCACTTAAGTCAGCTTCTTCACCTTTAAATAGTATGTTGGCTTGGGCTTGGTAATCGATATCAAGGTGTTGCTGTTGGTATATTTTACTTAAGGTTCTGATTAACTTGCTGGCGACATCATCCACTTTAACCCCTAAATGCCAAGGCTTATTACCGCTAGTTTTGGCTTTATTGAGCTGATAGCTAATGATGTTATTGATATTGCTGGCTTGCTCTTTGGAGTCGGCACTTAAGTCTTTTTGGCTTTGCAGCACAGCTAAGGGGGTTTTTAAACTATGGGCTAGATCGGCTAAGGCATTTTTATAACGCTGCCTTTGCTGTTGCTCGGTTTTTAATAGCACATTGAGCTGTTTTGCCACCGCGTTGAGCTCTATAGGGTAGTTTTGCTCAATGCGAGTTTGCTCACCTTGCTCGACTAACGTGAGCTCTTGAGTAAAACGGTTTAACGGTTTTAATGTCCACAGCAACCATATGGCCTGTATCAAGGCTAGTACCACCATTAACACTGCTAACCATGTCCATAGAGTGTTGCTAAACTCACTAATTTGCCTTTGAAAATCTGCGTCATCTTTAATGATATGAACCGTTATTTGTAGCGGTTTTTTATCTGTTTCAAAAGAAACGGTGAAGTTATATACCACATGATTATTGGGTTCATTACTAATGTCATCATCAAAGATGATTTGAGTGAGCTTGCCTTCGCCCATGGCCGGTATTGGCAATTGAGGCAGGGTTAAGCCTAAAAATGATTCTGATGACCATACTTCATTAACGCCAGAGGGAGAATTTGAAGTGATAAGTGCATACAAACCCGAGCCGACAATATTAAATTGATTTTCCAATAAGTAATTGGGCATCACCACCTTATTGTCTTTGACTTCTGCCACTGCCAGCACCGAATACACATAGGCTTTTAACTGGTTATTAATCGATTGGGCGATTTGATGTTTAAAGGCATTATTAACCGCCGCGCCAATGAGAGGCAGTAACACCACAATTAACACTAAGCCACTGAGCATCAACCTTACTTTTAAGGAGTTAAAGAGTGCGAGTCGAGGCAAAGTTAATGGCTTTTTCATCAGAAGGTTATTTACTTAGCTGGCGTAGGCGATAACCTTGGCCACGCAAAGTTTCAATTAATTTATATTGGTTATCAGGGTCGAGCTTTTTACGTAAGCGGCGGATAAACACTTCAATGACGTTGGAGTCCAAGTCAAAATCCTGATCGTAAATATGTTCAATTAAGGTGGGTTTAGAAATCACTTCACCCTGATGCATCATAAAATATTCAAACAGTTTGAATTCGGAGCTACTTAAAATAACCGACTGCTGTAAATGCGTTAACGCTAAGGTGCGGGTATTAAGACTAAAAGGGCCATTACTGATCACCGGACTTGCTTGCCCAGCTGAGCGGCGGATTAATGCATTGAGACGGGCGACTAACTCTTCAGGCTGAAATGGTTTAGTGAGGTAATCATCTGCGCCAGAATCTAGCCCTAGCACCTTGTCTTGCCAGCCATCTCTAGCGGTTAAAATCAAAATCGGATAATCGATTTGTTTTTCACGCAGCTGGGTAATTAAGCTCAGGCCATCTATTTTAGGTAACCCCACATCGATGATAGCTGCATCATATTGATACTCAGAGGCTTGAAACAATCCGTCTTCGCCATCAGATGAAATATCAACGCTGTAATTTGCCCCTTGAAGGTGCTCAGTGAGATTGTGTTGTAAGCCTAAATCATCTTCAACTAATAATATTCTCATGCCTAGCCTCTTGAATTTAGTTGCTAAAAATTAAGCTTTGGCAACGATGGCGGTTAAAGATTAGTTTCTTGAAACTGAACCTGAACGTGCATTGACGGTGGCGTAAAACACCATGCCTTTATTTGACAGTAGTTTAACCCGATAGCCAGGAGAGCCGTTCACTGAGGTTGATTGCACCGACAGCACTTTAGCCGAGTATTGCCTTTTAGCCAGTTGCGCTGCCTGCTGTGAGCTATTAACGGCTAACTTTTTCGACTGGTTGGTTTTTTTTTGATTGGGCGCATGCTGATTGTGCGATTGATGGGCACGCTGATGGATGCCTTGTTGACTCCAATTGCCTGAAACTGGCGCAGCCTGAACTAATCCGATACTGAGAAAACTCAATATTAAGATAGTCAGGGGAATGCGTAATTTCGTTGTTACTTTGCTCATTTGCCAAGTCCAATTGAATATTTATCTTTGAAATCAGTCATCAGTGTAAAAGATCTGCTGCAATATAGAAATAGCGCTTCGCTATCAAAACTGCCTATCTCACAGCAGTAGTTTTAATCATTATCTAATGGCTTTGATGAATTCTAGCTGAACGTGTTCAGCTTATATTCATTTTCAATGCACTTAAATAGAAAGCAGGTTTCACCAAGCGCATTGAAAACAAGGATTGATTATGATGACTTTATCTATTTCAAAATGGTCGCTGACGGCAGTAGTGCTTTTATCGATGAGCGGTTTTGTACACACTGCTGTCGCCTCTGAAGCGGCTGCTTTGTCAAATGTGGCTGCTTTATCAAATCAAGTGCAGGCAAAAGTATTAGTGAGTAGTGAAGGGCGACAATTAACTGCCTCAGAAAAGCCAATCCAAGTGAAGGTTGACCCGCAGCGCATTAACGCATTGGTAAATAATGCCAAGCAGCTTGAGCCTGCGCTAGCCGTTGAGCGTTCAGTGCGCATCAAGCAGTTATCGCAGTTATCTAAACAAACCACATCACAAGTAGCGCCTAAAAATACCTTAACCAATAATGCCATAACCAATACTGCCTCTATGATGTATGTGCAGCCGGGGCTTAGGGATTTTACGATTTATCAGGCCTACAGTCATTTATATGATGATTTTGATGAAGATGGTTTTTATCAAACTTTTACCGTGACCTTTGATGCTGATGTTTACGGCTTTAGTGTCGGCGAGCCTGCTAATGTTTATGCTGAATTGTATTTAAGCCGAAATGGCGGCCCGTGGCAGCATTATTACTCCACCGATATTTTTACCATTTATGGCGAAGCTGAAGATGACAGTTATGAGGTGCTAACCACCTTAGCCCAAGGGTATAAAACCGATTACTATGACGTACTGATTGATTTATATGAGGTGGGTTATGAGGATATTGTTGCCACCATCAGTAGTGAAGAGGCTGATAGCTTATATGCCTTGCCGTTAGAAAGTAGCGATAGAGATACGGTTTATATTGAAGAAGAAATCATTGAAACTGAAGTGATAGTCAGTGGCGGTAGTACCTCAGGTGTCATGTTAATCTTAGCTGTAGGTTTGCTAATAATGAGACGAAAAAGTATGACGTCATGAGCTTATTAACTCACCACCGTGACTCTTATTAATTAACAGCGTCGCGGTGGTTATTCATTTCTACTTCACTGTTACTTCACTATTTATTTAACTAGGGACTCAATCTCACCATGATGTAGCTGAGTAACCAGTAAGTCACCTGAGCTTACTTGGTTCGCCTGTTCAACTACCTTGCCATCACTGTCTTTAGTAATACTGTAACCACGGCTTAAGGTGGCTAACGGGCTTACGGTTTCCAGCTTATGAGCGCTGTAACTGAGTTGCTTACTGGCGTTATCAACTCGGCTTTTCATCGCTTCATTTAAGCGATTACTTAGATAAGTCATTTTGTTTTGCTCAAGGGTGAGTTTGTGCACTGGCGATTGCTGCTGCAAACGGCTTTTTAATTGTTGTTGCCTCATTTGGGCGCGGGCCAGTTTGTGCTGCAACGCCGACTCAAGCTTTAACTGCATTTCATCAAAACGTTGTTCAAGCTGTTGTAGTTGCCTTTTAGGATCTTGTCTTTGCAGCTGGTGGCTTAATTCAGCAAGTTGGGTGCTTTGATGCAATATGTAATGACGATAGGCTTGCCTTAAACGCGCGAAAGTCGCAGTCAATTTTTGGCTTTTATTGCCTTTATCATCAGATAACAACTCAGCCCCTGCCGATGGCGTCGGCGCTCTTACATCAGCAACATAGTCACTGATGGTGGTATCAATTTCATGGCCCACAGCGCTCACTACGGGCAATGCACTGTTATAAATCGCGTGGGCTAAGTCTTCATCGTTAAAGCACCATAGATCTTCCAGTGAACCGCCACCACGGGTGAGTAGCAGCACATCAACCTCAAGACGTTTGTTGGCGGTAGTGATGGCATCGATAATTAATTTACTGGCAGTAGCACCTTGTACTTGAGTGGGGTAAACCACCACTTCAATGGACGGATCGCGTCGCGATAACACATGCACTACATCGCGAATGGCTGCACCAGTAGCTGAGGTAATCACACCTATTCGTTGGATATTTTGTGGAATAGGTCGCTTAGTTTCTGTTGCAAATAAGCCTTCTGCGGCTAATTTTAGCTTAAGCGCCTCATATTGCTGTGCTAGCAATCCATCACCCGCAGGCAACATCGACTCTAATAGTAATTGATAATCGCCGCGGGGCTCGTAAACACTGATGGCGCCTTTAACTAAAACCTGTTGTCCATTAACCGGTCTAAAGGCGACTGATTGATTACGACCTTTAAACATCGCACAACGAATTTGTGAGCGACTGTCCTTTAAAGTCATATACCAATGACCTGAATTTGGGGAAACAAAGTTCGAGATTTCGGCCTCTAGCCAGACCTTACCAAGCTCTCCTTCAAGCAGCTGGCGGACTTCACCGTTTAATCGCGAAACGGAGTAAACATTATTTTTTGAGCTTTTCATCAATTTAGGCCACCCAATCGGAACTTTTGACTATTTTCCATTTACCAACCCCAATATGCAAGGTATAATCCCGCCGCAATATTTACCCTTTCTAAACCCTACACTTTCTGGGAGATGTTGCATGTTAAGATTAAGAAATGACGCACTAACATTTGATGATGTACTACTGGTGCCTGCTCACTCAACCGTCCTCCCAAATACCGCTGTTCTAAAAACACGTCTGACTAGAAAAATAGAATTAAACACCCCAATTGTTTCTGCAGCTATGGATACCGTAACTGAAGCTCGCTTAGCGATCGCGATGGCACAAGAAGGTGGTTTAGGTTTTATTCATAAAAATATGACCATTGAGCAGCAAGCTGAAGAAGTTCGTAAAGTTAAAATTTACGAAGCGGGTATTGTTCAGCAACCTGTTACAGTTAATCCATCAACAACCTTAGCTGACGTTAAGCAATTAACTGAGCGCAATGGTTTTGCTGGTTACCCAGTGGTTAATGACGCAAGTGAACTTGTGGGTATTATCACTGGCCGTGATGTGCGCTTTGTCACTGACTGGACCATGACTGTTGAACAAGTTATGACCCCAAAAGATCGTCTTGTGACGGTTCAAGAAGGCACTAAATTAGATGAAGTACAAACATTAATGCATTCTCACCGCGTTGAGAAAGTGCTAGTGGTTGACGTTAACTTCAAGCTTAAAGGCCTTATCACAGTTAAAGATTTCCAAAAAGCTGAACGTAAACCAAATGCATGTAAAGACGAGTTAGGTCGTTTACGTGTAGGTGCAGCCGTTGGCGCTGGTGCAGGTAACGAAGAGCGTATTGCTGCATTGGTTAAAGCCGGTGTTGACGTATTATTGATTGACTCATCTCATGGTCACTCAGAAGGCGTATTGCAACGTATTCGTGATACTCGCGCATCATTCCCTGACTTACAAATTGTTGGCGGTAACGTTGCAACAGCTGAAGGCGCATTAGCCCTAGTTGAAGCTGGCGTTGATGCGGTTAAAGTGGGTATTGGCCCAGGGTCAATCTGTACTACGCGTATCGTAACCGGTGTTGGCGTGCCGCAAATTACTGCAGTATCTGACGCAGCAGCGGCAGTTAAGCATCTTGATATTCCGGTTATTGCCGATGGCGGTATTCGTTTTTCAGGTGATTTAGCTAAAGCATTGGCAGCGGGTGCATCTTGCATCATGGCAGGTTCAATGTTTGCTGGTACTGATGAAGCGCCGGGCGAAACTGAGCTATACAATGGTCGTGCTTATAAGTCATACCGCGGTATGGGCTCTTTAGGTGCGATGACTCAAACTCAAGGTTCATCAGATCGCTATTTTCAAAGTGACAATGCTGCTGACAAATTAGTACCAGAAGGTATTGAAGGCCGCGTTGCTTACAAAGGTAAATTAAAAGAGATTATTCACCAGCACATGGGCGGCTTACGTTCATGTATGGGTCTTACCGGTTGTGCCACCATTAAAGAATTAAATGAAAAAGCTGAGTTCGTTAAAATTACTTCAGCAGGCATGGGCGAGTCTCATGTGCACGATGTCACCATCAGTAAAGAAGCGCCGAACTATCGTAGCGGCACTTAATAATTAATAAGGCGCTCATTTATTTGAGCGCCTTTTTTCAATTTCATTATGTATTTGAAATTATGCATTTGAAATTATGCATTTGAGATTGAAGCAAACCTACTAGATCAAACCAGATATAAGGTAACCCATGAGCAACATTCATGAGCATAAAATCCTGATCCTAGATTTTGGATCGCAATACACGCAGTTAATCGCCCGCCGTATTCGTGAAATCGGTGTTTATTGTGAGCTTTGGGCTTGGGATGTATCTGAAGAGCAAATTAAAGGTTTTGCTCCTAACGGCATCATTTTAGCTGGTGGCCCTGAAAGCGTTACCGCTGCTAACTCACCACGAGCACCAGAATATGTGTTCAATGCTGGCGTACCTGTTTTAGGTATTTGTTACGGCATGCAAACCATGTCTGAGCAGCTTGGCGGCAAAGTGATCCAAGGCGTTGGCGAAGGCGAGTTCGGTTACGCGCAGGTTGAACTGCAAACGGAATCAGCCTTATTCAAAAGCATTGAAGATGCCATCAGTGAAACAGGCAAGCCATTACTGGATGTATGGATGAGCCACGGCGATAAAGTATCTGAAATCCCAGAAGGTTTTGTTACTGTCGCTAAAACTGACACTTGCCCATACGCTGCAATGGCCAATGAAGATAAGCATTTCTACGGGGTGCAATTTCACCCAGAAGTGACCCACACTCGTCAAGGTAAGCGCATGCTTGAGCACTTCGCGCTAGAGATCTGTGGCTGTCCTGCTAACTGGAAACCATCATCAATTATTGAAGATGCTATTGAAAAACTGAAAAAACAAATCGGTAACGATGAAGTAATTTTAGGTTTGTCAGGTGGTGTAGATTCATCGGTTGTGGCCATGCTATTGCACCGCGCAATAGGCGACAAACTGACCTGTGTATTTGTTGATAACGGTCTGCTACGTTTAAACGAAGCCAACCAAGTCATGGAAATGTTTGGCGATCACTTCGGACTGAATATTGTTCACGTTAATGCTGAGCACCGTTTCTTAGAGCAAATGGCTGGCGAAGCAGAGCCAGAAGCTAAACGTAAAATCATTGGCCGCGTTTTCGTTGAGATTTTCGATGAAGAGTCAAAGAAATGCGTTAATGCAAAATGGTTAGCACAAGGCACGATTTACCCTGATGTAATTGAATCTGCAGGCAGCGCCACAGGCAAAGCCCATGTGATTAAGTCGCACCATAACGTTGGCGGTTTGCCAGATGATATGGAAATGGGACTAGTTGAGCCATTACGTGAGTTATTTAAAGATGAAGTGCGTAAAATTGGTTTAGAGCTTGGTCTGCCATACGACATGCTTTACCGTCATCCGTTCCCAGGACCGGGTCTGGGTGTGCGCGTTTTAGGTGAGGTGAAAAAAGAGTACTGTGACTTACTGCGTTTAGCGGATGCTATCTTCATTGAAGAGCTGCACAAAGCTGACCTTTACAACAAAGTCAGCCAAGCATTTACCGTATTCCTACCTGTTCGTTCTGTCGGCGTTATGGGCGATGGTCGTAAATATGATTGGGTAGTATCGCTGCGCGCAGTTGAAACTATCGACTTTATGACAGCCCACTGGGCACATTTACCTTATGACTTCTTAGGTCGTGTATCTAACCGCATTATTAATGAAATCGATGGTATTTCACGTGTGGTTTACGATATTTCAGGTAAGCCACCGGCAACCATTGAATGGGAATAACCCATTTAGATATTGCTGAATAAACAAAAAGGCGCTTCGGCGTCTTTTTTGTTTTAAACTATCTAATTCAATCTAACTGTTTTACAGCTATTTTTTACAACTAAAGCGTTATGAATTATCGAGCCCCCATGCCAACATCTACTGACATTGCAGATCCTATCATTGATGCCGATCTTGAAACCAAGCCTGAAACTGAGCCTAGCTCTGAGCCAGTGAATAAACTGGTTAATAAGCAGATCAATCAACTCGGTCAATTAGTTGAAACCGAGCTGACCGCTGAACAAACAGCTATTGATGAAAAGTGGATGCGAGTAGCAATGGCGCAAGCCAGGTTAGCAGAAGCCAAAGGAGAGGTGCCCGTGGGCGCAGTCTTGGTTAAAGATGATGAGTTGCTTGCTAGTGGCTTTAATTTAAGTATTTGCGAGCATAACCCCACAGCCCATGCTGAAATTGAATGTATTCGCGCCGCAGGGCAGGTGCTTGAAAACTACCGCATGTTAGACACTAGCTTGTATGTCACCCTAGAGCCTTGTTCCATGTGCGCTGGCGCTATGGTGCATAGCCGAATAAAACGAGTGGTATTTGGCGCAGATGATTTAAAAACCGGCGCCGCTGGCAGTGTGGTTAATTTAGTTCAACATGCTGATTTTAATCATCAGCTAGAGGTGACGTCTGGGGTATTAGCGAGCGAGTGTGCAGGGCAATTAAGTGCTTTTTTTAAACGTCGCAGAGAAGAAAAAAAAGCACTTAAAAAGTTACTGAAACAGCAATCAGACTTGTTGCTGCAAAAAGGCGAAAAATAATTTCTGGCGGTTAAGCATTTTACGTTGTTTAAGCTTGATAGCATTACGGCGACGAGCGCTGTTATTAGTGTTTCTTCTCATGTTAAGCCTTACTACATTGGTGAGGTTTTATATTAGTTAAAGCGAGCATAAATCACTTTCGAAAACAAACCATCGCTGCCCGGTTCGCTGTAAATCTAAAACTGGGTTAGCTCACAATCCCCATTTGCTAATTCGTATCCCTTACTTGCATTCACTAGCATAAAGGTGATGGTTAAAAAGTTACCCTAGACAGTGTAAAGCCAGTAAGTGACGTTTTTATTGCGCCGCTGATTTTACAATATCTTCTGGATTTTTATCATCATTGGCTGAAGTCTTAGCTTGGCCTGTGGTGTCATTTTCTGCTTGTTGCTGCATAAGTTCAAGCTGTTTATTTTGACTATCGACCCACACTAAGGTGTCGTAATATCGGCGGATGTTTTCCACATAGTGAACCGCTTCATTACCACGAGCATAACCATAACGAGTATGTTGATAATATTTGCGTTGTTGCAGCAGTGGCAAGACCTCTTTGACATCTCGCCATGCACTGGGATCTTTACCCATCCCTTGGGCTATTTTGCGGGCATCCTCCACATGACCTAAACCCACATTATAGGAGGCAAGGGCAAACCAAATACGCTGACTGCCAGGGATTGATGCTGGTAAACGATCGATCATTTTTTGCAAATAAATTGCGCCACCGCGAATGCTTTGTTCTGCATCGAGGCGGTTATCCACCCCCACAGAGCTTGCCGTTGGCTGGGTGAGCATCATCATGCCGCGAACGCCAGTGGGTGAGCGCGCTTTAGGGTTCCAATGGGACTCTTGATAACCGGCGGCGGCCACTTTACGCCAGTCGAGATCGCCAGCATGTTTTTCAAATAAGGCTTGGTATTCAGGTAGCACATTATCAATAGCGCGAATAAACGCGCGAGTATCAACATAGTCAAAGCGCTTAACATGGCCAAAATACTTTTCATTTAAATGCTCAAGGGTGCCATTCCGTTTTTGCTGATGCCAAAACGACAATAACGAGCCCATTAAGCGGTCGCTGCCATTGGGGCGCAATAACCATACAACGTCAGTTTTATCATCTAGGACGATACTGCCCCGTAACTCAGGTAAATAGCGTTGATTTATTCGTAGACTTTTAGAGTCTGCCACCGTATAAAGCAACTCGCCTTTCGCCACCAAAGAAAACAATTCTTCGTTGTCTTTGTCATACACTTGCTGCCATTTAAGGTTTGGGTGTGATTGCTGCAAGCTGGTTAATGTATCCACCGCCGCAGACTCAGAGATGACATAAATATCACCGCTCAGATTATCAAGATTTCTTGGCTTTTGAGTGCCGGTTTTATAAATCAATACTTGATTGACCTCATATAAAGCTGGCCCCAGTAAAAATTGTTCACGACGGTTTTGGGTAGTGGTAATTGCGGCGGCAACAATATCGATTTCATCATTTCGCAGAGCGGCGAATAACTGCTGCCTGTGGGTGTAAGGCACCATTTCTAATGGCACATCAAGATACGCTGCAAACTTTGCCGCCATTTCATAATCAAAACCACTCTCGCCAAGATCTGAGTTGAGGTAGGTTTGCGAGCCGTAAAGCGTCCCTACCTTTAAGACGGTACGTTTGGGGGAGGTTTCAACAAATTCAGTGACTTCAAACCTAGGTGGCTCACAGGCCACCAGTAAAAAGCTGAATGAAATAATCGTTAAAAGTTTGGTCATATCCATCTGTAAGCTATTGGTATTAGGCACTGTGCACTATTCAATGTTGAGCCTGAAAATATAATACCGTTTTAAAAAATGTCAGCGCTTTAGATATTTTAGCAGTAGTTTGCTATTTCACCTAGAAACCGGCTCAAGCTGAGTAAAATATACGTTTGAATTGATTAAAGAAAACCAAATGACAATTGGCTTTTAATCGCGAATTAACGCTTAAATTTTAAGCGCTTTTATGTGTTATTTAAATTGATTGTTTTCGTTAACGGGAAACACTGTTCTCACGCGCCTTGGTGGGTGATTTATAGGGTGTGATTCCCTATAATAGCGCCAATTCTTACCCTGCCATTATAATTAATAAGGTGAATTGACGTGATTGAGATCATTCGCGGAGCCCCAGCACTTTCAGCTTTTAGAGTTCAAAAGCTTATGGAGGCCTGTGAAACAGCAGCGCTTCCTGTTGAGCAAATCTATGCTGAGTATGTCCATTTAGCCGATTTAAGTGACAAGCTTGATGATAAAGAATATCAGCAACTTGAAACCATTCTAACCTACGGACCTGCAATTGAATCTCATACTCCAGAAGGATCATTGATATTTGTAACACCTCGCCCTGGAACGATTTCTCCTTGGTCATCTAAAGCAACTGACATCGCCCAAAATTGTGGTTTAGGCAAAGTAAAACGCCTAGAACGCGGTATTGCCTACTATGTTGCAGGAGCATCATTAACAGCGCAGCAGTTAGAGCAAGTGAAAGGCTTAATCCACGACCGTATGGTTGAAGTGATTTTACCTGAGTTTGCCGCAGCATCAGTATTGTTTGAACGCACTGAGCCATTGCCCTTCAAAAGCATCAATATTTTAGCTGAAGGTCGCCGCGCCCTTGAAGTGGCAAACGTGCAATTAGGCTTAGCGCTAGCAGAAGATGAAATCGACTACTTAGTTGATAACTTTGTGCGCTTAAACCGTAATCCTAACGACATCGAGCTAATGATGTTTGCTCAAGCAAACTCAGAGCATTGTCGTCACAAGATTTTCAATGCAGACTGGACTATCGATGGTGAAGTTCAGCCTAAATCATTATTCAAAATGATTAAAAACACCTTCGAAGTCACCCCAGACAACGTGTTATCAGCTTATAAAGATAATGCCGCTGTCATGACAGGCTCTGTTGCCGGTCGATTCTTCCCTGATCAAGATGGCGTTTATAACTATCACACCGAGCCAATGCACGTGTTGATGAAGGTTGAAACCCACAATCACCCAACAGCAATTAGCCCCTATCCGGGCGCTGCCACAGGATCAGGCGGTGAGATCCGTGATGAAGGCGCAACCGGTCGCGGTTCAAAACCTAAAGCAGGTTTAACAGGCTTTAGCGTATCAAACCTTAAAATCCCAGGCTTTGTGCAGCCATGGGAAGGCGACTACGGCAAACCTAGCCGTATTGTAACGCCACTTGAAATCATGACTGAAGGCCCATTAGGCGGCGCAGCATTTAATAACGAATTTGGTCGTCCAGCCCTTGTGGGTTACTTCCGTACTTACGAGCAAGAAGTTGCCAGCCATAACGGTGTTGAAGTACGCGGTTACCACAAGCCAATCATGCTTGCTGGTGGTTTAGGTAATATTCGTGAAGATCATGTTCAAAAAGGCGAAATTACTGTTGGCGCTAAGCTGATTGTACTTGGCGGCCCTGCAATGAACATTGGTTTAGGCGGCGGCGCTGCGTCATCAATGGCCTCTGGTCAATCAAGCGAAGACTTAGATTTTGCTTCTGTACAACGTGAAAACCCAGAAATGGAACGTCGTTGTCAGGAAGTGATCGACCGTTGCTGGCAGATGGGTGACGATAACCCAATTCAATTTATTCACGATGTGGGCGCGGGCGGTTTATCAAATGCCTTCCCTGAGCTGGTGAATGATGCCGACAGAGGCGCATTGTTTAATTTACGTAACGTACCATCTGATGAGCCGGGCATGAGCCCACTTGAGATCTGGTGTAACGAATCTCAAGAACGTTATGTTCTGTCTGTGGCACCTGAGAATTTAGAAACCTTCAAGAAAATTTGTGAGCGTGAACGTGCGCCGTTTTCTGTGGTAGGTGATGCAACTGAAGAGCAGCACCTCACCCTTGAAGATAGCCACTTTGACAACAAGCCAATTGATTTACCCCTTGAGGTTTTATTAGGTAAAGCACCTAAAATGAGCCGCGATGTGGTCACTGCCAATGCTGAGTTTTCAGCGCTCGAAACCGCTAATATTGACCTTAAAGAAGCGGTATCGCGCATCTTGCATTTACCAACTGTGGCCGATAAGTCTTTCCTTATCACCATTGGTGACCGCTCGGTAACAGGTTTAGTTAACCGTGACCAAATGGTTGGACCTTGGCAGGTTCCTGTTGCTGATTGTGCCGTAACTGCAGCAAGTTATGACAGCTACGCCGGTGAAGCCATGTCTATTGGTGAACGTACTCCATTAGCATTACTTGATTTTGGCGCTTCAGCTCGTATGGCCGTCGCCGAGTCAATCTTAAACATTGCGGGTACTGATATTGGTTCATTCAAGCATATTAAATTATCAGCTAACTGGATGTCGGCAGCAGGTCACCCAGGTGAAGATGCCGGTCTTTATGAAGCAGTAAAAGCAGTGGGTGAAGAGCTTTGTCCTGAACTTGAGTTAACTATCCCAGTGGGTAAAGACTCAATGTCGATGAAAACTGCGTGGAACGAAGCCGGTGAAGATAAAGCTGTTACTTCACCAATGTCACTGGTTATCACTGCATTCGGTGTGGTCAAAGACATTCGCAACACTGTGACTCCAGAGCTTCGCACTGATAAAGGCGATACAGAACTGTTACTGATTGATTTGGCTAATGGTCAAAACCGTTTAGGCGGTTCTTGTTTAGCGCAAGTTTACAGCCAGTTAGGTGATGTGGCGCCAGACTTAGATGATGCAGCAAGCTTACGTAGCTTCTTTGAAGTGATTCAGCCATTAGTCGCTGCTCAAAAAGTCATTGCTTATCATGACCGCAGTGACGGCGGTTTATTCACGACACTAGTGGAAATGGCATTTGCGGGTAATACCGGCCTTAATATTGATTTAGCAGCACTTAAAGGCACAGACCTTGAGCGCTTGTTTAATGAAGAGTTAGGCGCGGTTATTCAGGTGTCTAAAGCTGATTCAGCTAACATTCAAGCTCAGTTCGCTGCCGTGGGCGTGTCTTGCCAATATATTGCCAAGCTAACCCAAGATGATCAAATCACTATCGTTGATGGCCAGACGCCAGTATTTAGTGACAGCCGCGTAGCACTGCGCACCATGTGGTCTGAAACCACTTATCGCATGCAGTCACTACGTGACAACCCTGAATGTGCTAAAGAAGAGTTTGAACTTAAGCAGCAAGCCAAAGACCCAGGTCTTACAGTTGATTTACGCTTTAACCCAAGCGAAGACGTTGCCGCGCCATTTATCTTAAAAGGTGTCGCACCTAAGATGGCGATTATCCGTGAGCAAGGGGTTAACTCCCACGTTGAAATGGCAGCAGCCTTTGATCGCGCAGGTTTCGAAAGCCGCGACGTGCATATGTCTGACATTTTATCGGGTCGCATCAACCTAGAAGAATTCCAAGGCCTAGTGGCTTGTGGTGGATTCTCTTACGGTGATGTACTGGGCGCAGGTGAAGGTTGGGCTAAGTCAATCTTATTTAACGACCGTGCTCGCAGTGAGTTCTCACAGTTCTTTGAACGTGATGGCACGCTAGCATTAGGTGTATGTAACGGTTGTCAGATGTTATCTAACCTGAAAGAAATCATTCCAGGAAGTGAGCATTGGCCACACTTTGTCCGTAACCGTTCGGAGCGTTTTGAAGCACGTGCGAGTTTGGTTGAAGTACAAAAGAGCCCATCAATCTTCTTTGAAGGTATGCAAGGTTCACGTATGCCAATCGCAGTATCACACGGTGAAGGCCGCGCTGAGTTTAGGTCAGTTGAAGCCTTAGCCGCCGCTGAAGCGACAGGCACAGTGGCACTGCGTTACGTTGACGGTAATGGCGCTATAGCAACCCAATACCCACAAAACCCCAATGGTTCGCCAAATGCGATTACCGCATTAACTACCACTGATGGCCGAGTGACGATTATGATGCCGCATCCAGAACGAGTATTCAGAACCGTTGCCAACTCTTGGCATCCAGATGAATGGGGCGAAGACAGCCCATGGATGCGTATGTTCCGCAATGCACGGGTTAAGTTAGGTTAAGCTTCACTTAACCTAGATTGAGTTAACAGCAAAAAGGCGACCAAATGGTCGCCTTTTTATTGGATGGGACTTGTGTGGAGAGTATTGCTAACTCATTTCTGGATAGAAACGCGTTAGACATTTAACTCTATCTGTGAGTTTCAGATTAAAATTTCGATGAATTAACGCCCACGTTAAGGGGCTAAAAATTTGTTTGCTAAAATGTGTAGCGAAGCGAAACCGAGCAAACTGTTAGCAGTCCCGCTTTAAATTCTTGTTATATTTCGTCGTCAACGAACGGTGTACCTACTGTGTCATTGAGAACTGTATGACACTCCACAGAGAACCAACTATTAAAAAGTTTCATATTTCTAGTTTTTGGCCACAGAGATTCATCAGTATACCACCCACTTAATTCGTCAATGAATAGTAAATCTAAGTTTAACTTAATCCATCGTTGTAATGACTCGGGATCATCAGAGTCTTCGTTTGAGATAAGATAAACATTTAAATCTTCGTTAGCTGAATCTAGTGTCAACCCTGGGGAGTTATATGGATCTGCTTTATTAACCCAATCAACTGCGGGTTGTTTATATTTTAATATTAAGGCTGCACGATTGAGCACATGTTCTCCTAGAAATATAACGCTAAGCTAACGGGCAGTGACGTAGCGGCATAATCGCGGAGCGCCGCTGCGTTACTGTCCCAGTGAACGAAGTGAGCGAGTTAAGCGTTTTGTTAGAGGACCCCGCCCGCCACTGTTTTTTTAATCCACTCTTTAAAGTGTGAAATTCTTGAATAGTTTTCGATAACTCCATATCTGGCCTCTCTCCACTCAGTGGGTTCCGCGTTCTGCCATGAACTAACACCAATAATGTATAATTGCCCGTCCAAATTCACATAAGCAGGCCCTCCCGAGTCTCCGGGGCCGCTTATTCCTTCCAAAGGCAGAGCTGTATCTCCTTGTTCGAAAATAAACCTTATCCATTGATCTTCCGCACTATCAACTTGGTTCTTTGCCAGTCTGATTTTGCCGTCTGCACCAGTTACTCCAGTGAGACCATTGCCATGATCCCCACGACCAATAAAAGTTGCTGTTTTTCCAATTTCGTTGCTAGACGTATACAGACTAGCAATCGTTGCAGACTCGATTGGCTTGGTCAATTTGACAAGAGCTATATCGTTTGGGAATTTTTTATCCTCCCACAACGGATGGCTTACTACTTGTTCAATTTTATGTTGAGAGTTTTTGAACAGTACTTTTCCATCTTTCTTTAAGTATTTAGCAACGTGCGCCGCTGTAACAACCCAATCTCTAGCGATAAGTGCACCCGTACCTTCGACGATTTCCTCACCCTGATAAATCCCATAAAATGTAACAGTTGAATTATCGCTTTTTGCGGCGTCTTGATATTTTTGATCTGGTACGTCATGCCTTATAACAATTGCGTGAGCATTCAAAGAAATAACCAAAGTAAGTAAATACATCCATTTCATTTAAAAGGTCCTCTAACGCCTCACTCACCGGAATTTGGGGAGCGAAGCGAGTAAAATTTCCGAGTGCAGTGACTTGTGTACGCCCAGCATGGGCATGAACTAATGAGGTGAAAGTCCTCTGTAGGAAGATCACCGTTACTCTTTCTAAAAGAGAATAACATACTGTTATTAAACGTTAACTACTAGCGAATGGCAAGGGCTTATCCGTGAGGATTGGTCTGGAGGAAGCCGCTAGCACTTTTTTATCGGCAACAGGCGAGCTGATGAATAAGAACATCATATGAGGCGTAGGCTAAAGGTGAGTTGGCAGGGTCTGCCCCGCGAAGCAAGGGTACAAGACGACGAAATCACGTGATCTAATGGCCACCGTAAATGATGCAGCAGTGCAAAGAAAGTTCATGCTCTTATCTACCAATAAAGAGTGGGGAGATCTGCTTAACTCGCGATCGCGAAGTTTTTGTACAAGCTAACCAGTAAGACTTTGGTTTATAAGTGCCTTGGCTTTTCAACTTCATCGACTGAAAAGAGCGAATCAGATGGAAACCGATAGCGCATGACGGGGTAACTCGGCATGTGATTAAGCAGAAGACCTAAAATGTTCCCGACATTTATTGGCATTCACTCCTTCCATGGAGATTTCAGCAGACGGCATACGACTGCATGGATGCAGGAGGTAGAGCAACGCAGGAGCAGTTGCCGAGTAGCCCAACGCCCATCGTAATGGATGGGATATGGTGAAGGCCTGAACATTCAGAAGAAGGAGGAGTCTTGTCAAACTTGTCGATACTCACTACGTCGCCAGACGATTACTATCAGCAGCGTATTGACCTGCAACCGGCCTTCAACAGCGATCTATTCCAGCAACTACTCGAACCTGAGAATTTACACCGAGCGTGGCGGCAAGTTAAAGCCAATAAAGGCGCACCAGGCATCGATGGCATGACCATCGAAGCTTTCCCGCTTTGGATGCAACAAGGCGGCTGGCAACAGTGTAAATCTCAATTAGAGCGAGGTGAGTATAAGCCCTCAGCAGTAAGGCGTGTTGAGATCGACAAACCCGATGGCGGTATACGCAAA
>NZ_JAUORC010000021.1:0-95792 GCF_030547465.1 Shewanella sp. 5_MG-2023 | reverse complement strand
CCATTGAAGTTTTCATTTGGCGCAAAGCTATGGGTGCCATCACCGTTGTCGGTAAGCACACCGTCAGTGCCGCTGTAGGTAACTGAATCAATTAGCAGGTCATCACCATCTACGTCGGTAGCACCTGCCAGCAGCTGCTCATCGGTAATGATGATTACGCCGTCTTCATTCATTGAGAAAGCTTGGTCTTCTACCTCGGCAGCATCATTTACCGCGGTCACATCGACATTAAAACTCATCGAGTCAGTAGTCGTATCTGTGGTAGGTAGATCATCAGCGTCTATCTGACCATCAGCATTGTTATCACTTGAAACATTTACCTCAAAAGTCTCACTGTTGGTCGCAGTGCTTGCATCTGTTGATGAGGCGCCATCAGATATTTCAGTTTCGCTATTTGCACTTGATGGTGTTGCTGCAGACGCAGTTGCTGACGAAGATGGCGCACCTGAACTAGTTGAAGCACCTTCAGCCCCACCGATACTTTGGGCGCCTGAAGATACAGCCTCTTCAGGGGCTGCATTAGCTGCCCCTTCGGCCGCAGAGCTACTAGCTGCTTCCGTATCAGCATCTGAGGTTGAGCTTTCAACAGCTGATGATTGAGAATCTGTTGAACTAGGGGCTGCAGAAGAAGCCTCGGCATTGGCGGCCTCTGCATCATCAGTTTGAGAGTCATCTGTTGATGATTCTGAGCCGCCTGAAGGAGCCAAGCTTTCTTCTGCCGTTTGTATGTCTACCGATGATGTCGCAGTCGCAACAGTATTGGTGACTGTTGATTGATTATTCTCAGCCTTAGATGATGAAACCGTCGAGTCTTCTGTGTTTACTTGTTCAACAGCATCATTAAGAGCATCATTTTCAGGATTATTAGACAGGTTATCATTTGACATAAAAAGGCCTATTTATAAAATAATTAATTGAATTTAAAAGCACGGAATCCCCAAGAGAACTGGGCAGTTCTCTTGTTCATTTAATAAATTTTTTGAATCATTTCGGAAGGCCAATCAAACCCTAGTTTTTATTCACACCTATGTTAAAACTCAACATAACTATGCCTTTAGATTTAAACTAGCCTGTATAATTAACGGTAGTCTATAGTTTTGAGTTTGTGTATAAAAAACACACTTTTTTGATCTAGATCAATAAAACAACAAATCAACATGCCAAATTGACAGGTTGACAGGTTGACAGAGGAAGAGTATTCGAGGGGGTTGCCCAAATAGCGGCTAAATAAATAACGTTACTAGATTAAATGAAGCTATAAGTAGATTTAATATCAACTCAAATTAAAAGTAATATCCAAGAATAATATAAAAAGGCTAAGCCCCTTTATTAGTATTTTTAAAACTATTCATATGACGAATTATTAATACTGATGTGTAGCGCTTCAACAATAAATAGCTCAAAGCTGAATTTAACTATTACACTTCAACCAATACTAACCCCGACAATAGTCTGCTAATGCCAAACAATAATGACTCAATCGTAAAGCCTTAAGTGAATGAGAGAAGTTTAAGAATGGAAGCGAAAAGGATTAAAATGGCAAATGATCAGCTGATATTCCTCCATTAACAGCTAAGAATTAAGTTTTTCTCAGTAATTACCATTGCAGCATAGTTATGTCGCGATTTAGTTAAAGCGACAGCCAAATAACAAAAAAAGGACTCATTAGAGTCCTTTCAACAATCTTGCTCAGCTACATGTAACCAAGCTAGCTTAACAGCTAACTAAACCTAGCTACGTAGGCCGATGCCACGTGAAATAAGGTAGTATGCTACAAACCATAGCGAGGCACAAAAGCCTACCATAATGGCAATTGATAACGGCACACTGATATCAGCAAAGCCTAAAAAGCCGTAGCGGAACACGTTTATCATATATACCACAGGGTTTAGCGCTGACACGCCTTGCCAAAAATCAGGTAGTAATGATAGCGAGTAAAACACCCCACCAAGATAAGTCAGTGGCGTTAAAATGAAAGTGGGGATAATGCTAATGTCATCAAAACTTTTAGCAAATACCGCGTTAATTAACCCGCCTAACGCAAATAACACCGAGGTTAAAAACACCGTCATAATCACTAAGCCAACATGATGCAGGCTTAAATCAACAAAGAACATTGCCACCAAGGTCACAATCAAGCCGACACTTAAGCCACGGGCGACGCCGCCGCCAACAAAACCGGCAATCATCACATAATGCGGCACAGGTGCCACCATTAACTCTTCAATACTGCCGTGCATTTTGGCACTAAAAAAGGACGAGGCCACATTAGAATAGGAGTTGGTGATAACCGACATCATGATTAAACCTGGTGCAATAAACTCCATGTACGATACGCCGCCCATTTCACCAATACGGTTGCCAATTAAGTTACCAAAAATCAAAAAGTACAAGGTCATGGTAATGGCTGGCGGCACTAAGGTTTGTACCCAAATACGGGTAAAACGATTGGTTTCTTTAATTAAAATACTTTTAAAGGCAATCCAATAAAGCTTGTTCATTATTTTGAGTCCTTAGTTTTTTTAACTAACTCGACAAATAGCTCTTCAAGGCGATTCGCCTTGTTACGCATTGATAGCACTTCAATATTTAACTGGCTTAATTGGCCGAACAAATCATTGAGATTGTTGGCTTTTGCCAAATCTACTTCCAGCGTATGACCATCGACCAAACGGCAACTCATATTATTTAGGCTTGGCGCAGCTTCAATATCGCGGCGTAAATCTAAAATGAAAGTTTCCACATCCAGTTTACTGAGTAGGCTTTTCATGCTGGTGCATTCAACCAATAAGCCTTTATCGATAATGCCGATATTGCGGCACAGCATTTCAGCTTCTTCAAGGTAATGGGTGGTCAAAATAATGGTCACGCCTTGGGCGTTAATTTGCTTTAAGAACTCCCACATCGAGCGGCGAAGCTCAATATCTACCCCTGCTGTTGGTTCATCAAGGATCAACAATTGTGGCTCATGCATTAACGCACGAGCAATCATTAAACGGCGCTTCATGCCGCCTGATAACGCTCGTGCTTGGCTATCACGCTTTTCCCATAAATCTAACTGGCTTAAATACTTTTGTGCACGCTGCAATGCCACTGCGCGGGTCACGCCATAGTAACCGGCTTGGTTAACTACAATTTGCAGCACGGTTTCAAACTGATTGAAGTTAAATTCTTGCGGCACTAAACCAATGCACATTTTGGCGCGCTCTAAGTTGTTGTCGATATCATAATCGAACACTTTAACGCTGCCTGATGTCTTTTGCACTAATGAGCTAATCACGCCAATAGTCGTCGATTTACCCGCACCATTGGGGCCTAATAGCGCAAAAAAATCGCCCTGCTCTACGGTTAAGCTAAGGCCTTTAACCGCTTGAACACCGCTCTTATAGGTTTTTTGCAGGTTTTCGATCACCAACGCTTTGGTGGGGTTGCTCATTGTGATACCTCTGGTTCATGAATTGCGAATGACGTGCTGTTAATTACACTGTCTTAATTACATGATCTTAATGACCTAATGTAAATGATTAACACGCAAAATTTTCTGACGCCCAAAACAAAACTCCCGCCTATAGCGGGAGTTGGTCGACCACAGATTGGATTAATCTAATGGTACAACTTTAGCAATGTAAGGTAAGTTACGATATTGCTCTGCGTAGTCAATACCATAGCCGACGATGAACTCATCAGGAATGGTAAAACCAATAAAGTCGACTGGTACATTAACTTCACGACGCTCAGGCTTATCGAGTAATGTACATAATGCTAAGCTTTTAGGCTCGCGCAGTAATAACATCTCACGTACTTTATTTAAGGTATTACCTGAATCAATTAAATCTTCAACAATCAATACGTCACGTCCGGCAATCTCAGATGATACATCTTTAAGGATCTTCACGTCACGTGTGCTTGTCATTGCATTGCCATAACTTGAAACTGACATGAAGTCGATTTCAACATGGCCTTTGATACGGCGACATAAGTCAGCCATAAAAACCACAGACCCTTTCAATAAGCCGACCATTAGCAAACGTTCGCTGTCTGCGTAATGGGTATTAATCCTTTCAGCTAATATATCCAGTTTTTCGCTGATTTCTTCTGCAGAAATCATCACTTCTGTTGTGTGTTTCATATTACTCTCAATTGTCGATTTTTTCGGACTTGTCGTTGGCATATCCCCAACGATTTGTCAGCCCGTGCTCTATGCCCAAATGATCTAGAATTCGGGAAACCATGAAGTTTACCAGATCTTCTATCGATTTGGGATAATGATAAAAGCCTGGTGCCGCTGGCATGATAGTCGCGCCGTTGCGAGTCAGGCTTAACATATGCTCTAAGTGTATGGCACTAAAAGGAGTTTCCCGAGGAACAAGGATTAATTGACCGCGCTCTTTTATTACTACATCTGCCGCTCTTTCTAACAAATTATTACTCATTCCGGTGGCAATCGCCGCTAAAGTGCCTGTTGAGCAGGGGCAAACCACCATTTGCTTTGGCGCCGCACTGCCAGATGCCGGTGGCGAAAACCATTCATCTTTGCCCAAAACCACCAGCTCACCAGCAGCATTTTTATCCATCTTAAAATGGGCTAATAACTGCTGACAGGCTTTTTCTGAGTTTGCGCTCAGTTGCAAACCCTCTTCAGTGGCAAGCACCACTCTGGCAGCACTTGAGACCATCAAAAACACTTGGTAATCGGCGGTCAGTAAGCACTGCAGTAACTTTAAACCATAGGGCGCACCAGAAGCGCCAGTCCACGCGAGACTAATGGCCTTTTCTTTTTTTGCGTACGGGTGGTTCGAATTACTCATATGTTCTCTTTTAATCAAGCTTTACCGCTTATACGGCCAAAACCGACTTATTGATGACTATTAACCTAAACTAACCTTATCTAAAAGGTTATTTTAGGGCATTTATCAATTGTTGATGGATACCATGAAAGCCGCCATTACTCATAATCACTACGGTATCACCACTTTGTGCTTGAGCTTTAACTTGAGCAATAATGGCGTCGATATCCGTAAACACGGCAACAGGAATACTGGCGCTAGCCATATTGGCTTTTAAATCCCAGCCGACATTGTCCGCTTGATACAAAAAGGCGCAATCCGCTAAGGCCATAGATGCTGCTAAAGTGTCTTTATGTACGCCGCTTTTCATGGTGTTTGAGCGCGGCTCGAGCACCACGATTAATTTACCTGTAGCTAAATCGCCCTCGCCCACTTTGGCGCGCAGGCCTTGTAAAGTCGTTTCAATGGCCGTTGGATGATGCGCAAAGTCATCATAAACCGCAATGCCATTAACGGTACCTAATAGCTCTAAACGACGTTTTGGCGGCGCAAATTGGCTCAAGGCTTCAATAGCATGACTTGGCGCTACGCCAACATGCCTTGCTGCTGCGATGGCCATTATGGCATTTTCAATATTGTGCTGACCGATTAAGCCCCAGTTTAATATGCCTTGGGACTCGCCATTAAACTTCACTTCAAACTCATGACCGTCTGCAGCAATGGTTTTACCATACCAGCCTGTGGCGCTATGCTCAGTGGCATAAAAATGCTCTTGCTCGCTCCAACAACCTAATTCAATCACTTGTTTTACCGCCTCTACTTCAGCAGGCCAAATGACTTTACCTTCACTGGGAACCGTGCGGATAACATGATTAAATTGGCGCTGAATAGCAGCCAGATCGGCAAATATGTCGGCATGATCAAACTCAAGATTATTAACCACTAAAGTACGCGGGCGGTAATGCACAAACTTAGAGCGTTTATCGAAAAAGGCACTGTCATATTCATCGGCCTCAACCACAAAAAAAGGCGAGTTACCTAAACGGGCTGACACGCCAAAGTTTTGCGGTACGCCACCAATTAAAAAGCCCGGCTCATAGCCGCAATATTCTAATACCCACGCCAACATACTGGAGGTTGAGGTTTTACCATGGGTGCCTGATACCGCCAGTACCCAGCGTTCTGGCAAGATATATTCTGATAAAAACTGCGGCCCTGAGGTGTATTTAATGCCACGGTTTAATACTGCTTCAACACAAGGATTACCACGGCTCATAGCATTACCAATGACCACTAAATCTGGCTGATTTTCACCTTCTTTACCCAGCTGTACGGGGTCGAAGCCTTGAATAAGCTCAATGCCTTGCTGTTCAAGCTGGGTGCTCATAGGTGGATACACATTGGCATCACTACCGGTGACTTTGTGTCCCATACCGCGGGCTAATAACGCTAAACCGCCCATAAAAGTGCCACAAATTCCAAGAATATGTACGTGCATGCCGTTGCTCTACTTAAAAAATAATCAGGGGGCTATTCTAATGCAAATAGGGGGTTAATGTCAGTTATCGCTGCTAACAAAACAGGCAAGCATAAATGCTTGCCTGTTTTAAGGGGCTATCCATAAGCTTGGCTTAGATTACTGCTTAAGCCTTGGTTGTAGTTTTAAGTATTCGTTTTAGCTTGCAGCAGCGCGGTTAACTTATCTATCTTATCGTGCAGCTGCTGAATATCTTCCGCGGTTGCCGCTGTTTTTGACTCAACGTTTTTATCATCGTTGACCTCTTGCTCTTCACGCATTATTTTAGTTTCTTCACCCATCACATCTAGCACTGCGCCCACCATCATGTTTAAAAACACAAAAGTCGTTAAGAAAATAAACGTCAAGTAATACAGCCAACTTAGTGGATACACTGCCATGGTTTCGTACATGATCGAGGTCCATGACTCGAACGTAGAAATACGGAACAATGTCAGCATCGCAATAGACACATCGCCCCATAAAAAGTCATTCACATGGGCAAAAAACATGCTACCAATCGCGCCATAAATATAGAAGATTACAAACATTAATAATGCAATATAACCCATGCGTGGAATGGCTTTAAGCAGCGCATTAATCAACATTCTCAGCTCTGGCACCATAGACACCAGTCGTAACACCCTGAAAATACGTAATAGTCGCGCCAGTAATATGGTGGAGCCACCCAATGGTACTAAACTGCCAATCACAATAATGGTGTCGAAGATATTCCAGCCCTTGGAGAAGAAGGACTTAATACCATCACTGGCCATGTAGCGAATAATGAGCTCAAACAAAAAGAACACTGTAATGGCAATATCCAACACATATAAGCTGTTTTCAAGCCAAGTAGGCAAATGATAGGTGTGAGCACCAATAGATAATGCCGACACAATAATCACAAAAATAACAAATCCCTGGAAGGTTTTGCTTTGGTCAATTTTTTTTAGTACTGAGAGCATACCTGTTGCTTGCATAATGAATGGTTTTCTCCAAATGAGGCGCACTTTTGAGGACAGCAGAGCCTACTGAACCATGCTTAAATTAGAATTAAAAGCTTCAGCTATCACTAATATTACAGTTAATAAAATACTTAGGTTGGCAACTAGCCTTGATAAATCTCTAGCGGTAAATCATCAGGATCGCTAAAGAAAGTGAACTTCTTGCCAGTGTATTCATCGATTCGAATAGGCTCGACATCGACATTGTGTGAGGTTAAATGCGCCACGACCGCATCAATATCGGTGACCTTAAAGGCTAAATGACGCAGTCCTTGAGCCTCAGGATAGCTGGGGCGTATAGGCGAGTTTGGAATAGAAAACAGCTCAATCTGACTGCCATCTGCCAGCTGTAAATCAAGCTTGTAAGATTGGCGTTCTTCACGGTAGTTTTCTGCCAACACCTTAAAGCCTAAAACCTCAGTGTAGAAGTGTTTTGAGCGCGGATAATCTTCACAAATGATCGCCACATGATGAATACCTTTAAACATAGCCTTTCCTATTCAGTTAGTGATATTAGCAACTGCTGTAAGTCAGCTTAACGGCGTTTTTTAGACTGCGCTAAGGCTTTTTGGCGGGCTTGTTGCTTAAGGGATCCCTTTTTCGTTTTACGGGTCACGGGGGCAACTTGGGTTAAATCGGGCTCAAACCCTTGCAGCCATTGCTGTGGTAAACGTCTATCTAAAAAGGCTTCCAGTTTTATTAATTGCGGCTCATCATCAACACTTAACAAAGTAATGGCTTGGCCTGCTTTGCCAGCGCGGCCTGTACGACCAATGCGGTGAATGTAGTCTTCGTTTTGAAACGGCAGCTCAATGTTCACCACATAGTTTAGCTCATTAATATCTAGCCCTCTGGCAGCAACATCGGTGGCCACCAGCGCTTTAATGTCACCCGACTTAAATTGGGCTAACACACTTTCACGCACCGCCTGTGACAGGTCGGCATGAAACGCCGCGGCATTGACCCCAGCTTGTTTCATCTGCGCCGCCACTTTATCCGCCCCTTGCTTGGTGCGGCTAAAGATTAACGCTTGTTGCCAACTTTCTTTGTTAATCAAGTGACACAATGCGGGCATTTTTTTATTCGCATCAAGGTTATACACCCGCTCAACAATTTTGGCTGCTGTCGTATTGCGCTCGCTGGTTTCAATCACTTGAGGCGATTGCAGCAGTCGCTTACTGAACTTAAAAATACGCTCATCTAACGTTGCTGAAAACAATAAGGTTTGGCGCTCTTTTGGCAGGCGCTTTAATACCTCGATGATTTCATCTCTAAAGCCCATGTCTAACATGCGGTCGGCTTCATCAAATACCAACTGGCTGATGTTTGATAATGTCATCACTCGATTACGTAAGTGATCTAATAACCTGCCCGGCGTAGCAACAATAATATCTGCCCCCGCTTTAATGGCATCAGCCTGCGCTTTAATACTCACGCCGCCATACACCATTAGCGAGCTAATTTGAGTGTGCTCGGCATAGGTTTGAATGCTTTGGTTTACTTGTTGGGCCAACTCACGTGTTGGCACCAATATTAACGCGCGAGTGCGTTCTTGATGCTCACAAGGCGATGTATTAACGAGTTTTTGTATTATCGGCAATGCAAAGGCTGCGGTTTTACCCGTACCCGTTTGCGCCCCAGCTAATACGTCTTTTCCGGCAAGCACCACTGGAATTGCTTGTTGCTGGATCGGTGTAGGTTGCTCGTAACCTAAACGGGCTAAATGCTCAACTAACTCAGCTTGCAGCGATAACGAAGAAAAAGACATAAACACTCCTAAAAACAGATACCCCAAAGTTTACCATGCTGGTTATTTTCTCAATAGGAAGAGTTTTGTCATTACCATCAGCTTGATGATGTCATTTGTAGGCTATTAATTAGTGCATACAACTGCTAAGACATAAAAGCGAAACATTTCGATCACAAAAGTATCAACTTTGCGTAAGGCCTTGTTCATATAACCGCTCTATGCTTTTCAAGTTTCCAAGGGTTGAGCCACGAATTGCAGCCTACCCCACCCAACTCGTCAATAGGATAGACAACATAATGAATAAGACCTGGAAAGCATCATATGGTGTGCTTGCTTTAGTCATTTCAAGTGCCCTAAATGCTGAAGTGCTACCGACATACCAAACTGAAAATGCTTGGTTTACTGATGCACAAAGCGCAATCGATGCAAAACTGAATACCAATAATCAATTCAAAGCTAAAAACGTGATCATTTTTGTCGGTGATGGCATGGGCGTTTCTACCCTAACGGCATCACGCATTCTTCAAGGGCAATTGGCAGGAAACCCTGGTGAAGAAGGCTACTTAAGCTTTGAAACATTCCCCCACACTGCTTTAGTCAAAACCTACAACGTTGATGCGCAAACCCCAGATTCTGCAGGCACCATGACAGCAATGATGTCGGGTCTTAAAAGTGATGCTGGTGTATTAGGTGTTGATGAAGACATCGTGCGCGGCGACTGCTCAACCGTTGCTGGTAACGAAGTAGTCACAGCGCTTGAGCTTGCTGAAATTAAAGGTTTAGCAACGGGTATTGTCTCAACTGCGCGCATTACCCACGCGACACCCGCTGCAACCTATGCAAAATCTGCCGACCGCAACTGGGAAGATATCTCAGACATGCCAGAAGATGCGGTAACTGGCGGCTGTAAAGATATTGCCGATCAACTAGTGAATTTTGAAGCCAATGTCGAAGCCCGTTTTAAAGGTGTTGATATTGATGGTATCGACGTGGTTATGGGCGGCGGTCGTCGTCACTTTTTACCAAAGGATGCTAGCTTTAACAGCGCAGATGCCGTGAGTGAGATTGAAGGCGATCGCACTGATTCACGAGATTTAACCGCTGAGTGGCAAGCAAAATACAGCGAAGGTGTTTATGTAATGGATCAAGCAGGATTTGATGCCATTGATACCGAAAACACCAAGCAGCTGATGGGGTTATTTAACGAATCTCATATGCAGTATGAAGCTGACCGTGACAATGATGTAGCAGGTGAGCCATCAATTGCACAAATGACCAGTAAAGCTATCGATATTCTAGATAATAACGATAACGGTTTCTTCTTAATGGTTGAATCAGGCCGTATTGACCACGGTCATCACGCAGGTAGCGCTTATAACGCGTTAACCGATGCCATTGCATTGTCTGATGCCGTTAAAGAAGCGGTCGCAAAAACTGACCCAAGCGAAACACTGATTCTGGTCACTGCTGACCACGGTCACGTGTTCACCATTGCCGGTTACCCAAAACGCGGCAACCCTATCTTAGGTAAAGTTGTTGGTATCGGTAGCACTGAACCTTCAACAGCATCTGATGGCCTACCTTACACCACTTTAGGTTACACCAACGGTAATGGCTTCCACGATTTAGGTGATGAAACCGATGCTGACGCAGGTTACGGCCAAGACGTTAACGCGGGTCGTCAAGACTTAACCAATATTGATACAACGACTTCTGGTTTCCACCAGGAAGCCTTAATTCCAATGAGCTCAGAAACCCACTCAGGTGAAGACATCACTTTGCATGCACAAGGTCCAGGCGCACAACTGGTACAAGGCGTTGTTGAGCAAAGCGTGGTATTTCACCTTATTGAGCAATCTCTCGACTTAATTCAGCAATAAGCAGGAATGAACATGAAAAACTTAAATCTATCCCTAGTCGCCCTTGCTGTAATGGGTCTATCTGCTTGTTCAGACGGTGATGATGGTTCAAACGGTGCCGATGGTTCGAACGGTTCAAATGGTTCAACGAGCCTTATCGTGCAAACAGCTTTAGCCATTGGCGATGCAAACTGTCCTAACAGCGGCGTGCAAATTGACTCAGGTATTGATACCGACAGCGATGGTGAATTGCAAAGCACTGAAGTCACAGCCACTGAATACGTCTGTGCTCCTGGTAATTCAACCGTTAGCACCAGCGACATATTAACCAGCGTTAACAACGATTGGTTTGTAGCAGGTCAGCAAGAAATCACCGCAGCACGCCAAAATTGGCTTGCTGCCACAACGCCAAGTATGGCTACAACGAGCAGCGCTAAAACATCAGTACCATCTGTTGCGGCAACTAATGCTAGCGCCTTAAACGAATTACGTGGCAGTGCTAAAAACGTGATTTTATTTGTCGGTGACGGCATGGGCATTTCAACGGTGACAGCAGCGCGTATTTTAGAAGGCCAAATGCAAGGTAAAAACGGTGAAGAGCATAACCTTTCATTCGATACCTTCCCATTTGCAGGCTTAGCTAAAACCTACAACGTTGATGCACAAACCCCTGACTCAGCAGGCACTATGACTGCAATGATGAGCGGCGTTAAATCTGACGCTGGTGTCTTAGGTGTTGATGAACATGTTGAGCGCGGCGACTGTAGCACTGTTGCGGGCACAGAGTTAATTACCGCATTAGAACTGGCTGAGATCGCGGGTAAATCTACAGGGGTTATCTCAACGGCGCGTATTACTCATGCAACGCCAGCGGCGACCTACGCAAAGTCAGCTGATCGCAACTGGGAAGATATTTCCGACATGCCAGAAGATGCGGTATCCGGTGGTTGTAAAGATATTGCTGACCAATTAGTCAACTTCGAAGCCAACCTAGAAGCGCGTATTAGCGGTATTGATGTTGATGGTATCGACGTGGTAATGGGCGGCGGTCGTCGTCACTTTTTACCTAAAGATGCTGCTTATAACTCAGCAGATGCCGTCAGTTCAATTGAAGGTGACCGCACCGATGGTCGTGACTTAACTGCAGAATGGCAAGCCACTTATGCAGACGGTGTTTATGTGATGGATCAAGCAGGTTTTGATGCCATTGATGCAGCTAGCACGACTCGCGTAATGGGCTTATTTAACGAGTCTCATATGCAGTATGAAGCTGACCGCACTAATGATGTTGCGGGCGAGCCATCGGTTGCAGAAATGACCGCTAAAGCCATTGATATCCTTGATAACAATGATGAAGGTTTCTTCTTAACCGTTGAGTCTGGTCGTATCGACCACGGCCATCACGCAGGCAGTGCATACAACGCCCTAACGGACACAATTGCATTTTCTGATGCGATTGCCAAAGCCGTTGAAATGACCGATATGTCAGATACGTTAATCATTGTCACCGCCGATCATGGCCACGTATTTACCATTGCTGGTTACCCTAAACGCGGTAATCCAATCTTAGGTAAAGTGGTTGGCATTGGTAGCGAAGAACCATCAACTGCGGCAGATGGCATGCCATACACCACACTGGGTTACACCAATGGTCGCGGCTATAAAAACCTCGGCACTGAAACCGATGCCGATGCTGGATACGGTGAAGATATTACTGCAGGTCGTTTTGACCTAACCGATATCGACACAGCCTCTTCTGGTTTCCACCAAGAGTCATTAGTGCCTACCAGCTCTGAAACTCACGCGGGTGAAGATGTTGGGATCTATGCTTACGGCCCAGGGGCAATGTTAGTTAACGGCACCAATGAACAGAGTGTGATTTATCACATCATGGACTTTGCCGCCGACTTAACCAACAAAGCGAACGCAGCAATAGCGAACTAAACCGTTCGCTTGTAAGCGAACGAGTCTAAAAGCCAAGGCTGCAACCTAATTGCAGCCTTGGTTTAATTGATTATTTTAGCCTTAACCTTTTTATATCGACATGCATCACTATCAGCAATGTCATAGGAGTTCCCGTGAAGTTACCTCTGCCTTTATCAATCATGTTTTCAAGTCTGCTTATCACTTTATCCGCTGCAAGTTACGCCCAATGCGACTTATCCTCGTCAAGCTTACAGGCAAGTTATCAACTCACCTCCACTGATAGTCCAGTCAGCCAACACCAGAATAAAAGCAGCCTTAATTTATGGCGCCAAGGCAATACCGTGGCGCATCAATACCCGCAAACTGATATCACTGAATCATGGTTTTTGCTCAATAATAAGCAAATCAAACCCACCCGTTTTTTTGATGGCTATCAACGCGGTATTGAATACCAACCAGGCGAAGTGGTTCACGGCAAGTCTGAACACGACTGGTCATATCGTTATCAATTTATCTCTGACAAGCTTATTTCACAATTAACACTTAGCGCCGAAACAGGCAAAGGCTGTGAGCGTCAGCAAGTGCTCACTCAAACCTCTGCCAACAGTAAAATTGAGCTAGTTTGGTTACCTGAACTACAACTTATTAGTCGTTTTAGTTGGACAAAAAACCAAGGTAAACATCAAACTCACGAGCAATGGCAACTCACTGAACTCAGCCATGATGCAGATAAAGTCGCTGCTTTTTTCAAACAGCTTAATCATTACAAAATGACCGATTACGCCGATATTGGCGACGATCATAGCGATGAGTTTTTAACGAACATGGTAACTTTGGGGTTTGTTGAGCACGGCGCATCTGGGTTTTATGACACCGAAGGCAAAGCGCTTGCAGGTAATGGGCATGCTCATTAAGCATTGAGCATTGAGGGCAGTAGAAGTAATCCAATAAAAATGCCGACTTTCTGATTAAGCTACACAGTATTGGTTACTGTGTGCCTAAAGGGTAGTCGGCAACTTTCAGTTTATTCGCATTTGAACGAATTTATAACTTAATTTTAGCTGTTAAAAATAGCCGTTAAAATTAAAAGCTACGCTCTGTGGTTTCACCATTAATCACAATAACCTCTTGCTCATCGGCATGGAGGAAAAAAGCCGGATCATCTTCTGGGGTATTTGGCAATTCAGGGTCATCATTTTGCGCAACGCAGGTATAACCTAAGCTGTAGTTATTGGCGACCACAAAACCAAACTCGTAGTCATAACTTACAACATCATCGTTTGCATCCAAAACAGGATTAACTCTGGCTGCTGCAATAGGCGCCACCATGATGAACTGACTTTCGCTATCACGAAAATCATCCATATTTTCAAGGGCTGTGGCTTCAGGGTATAAATACACTGCCGAGCTAAACTCTGAGCCCCCAGCTGCCATTTCACATTGCTCAATCACCTCAGTAGAGACACTACCATTAATGGCGCCAACTTCTGCACTATTTACCAATTGCACTGATGTTGGCTTCAAGGTCCAGTAGTCTTTATTACCTTTTGGCCCTTGTAAGCCTTTTTGTAAATTAAACTCAGCCACAAAGCTATTGTTACCCGCTGCTATGGTGAATGCTTTATTAAAGAACAAGCGACCAGTATTGTTATCTTCAGCGCCAACCCCGCCACAACTGCCATTGCTGTTAGTGGTTAACCCTGCAATGGTTTCGTCCATCGTTTGTACATAGGAGCTTTCTTCATTGGCCACTTCACTGTTTTCCATGTAAATACACATTTGGTACTCACCGACAGTAACCTCTTGGCCGCTGACTAAGGTTTCAACGTCTGAGCCTTGAAATTCGAGTAAATCGACTTGCTTTAATTCGCCGTCTTCTGACACGTCAAATGAGATACTGCCAGCATCAGTTTTTTTAACACCACCTGCTTAAATGCGATGGTGACTTTTTCTGCATCAGCAGGGTTATCTGATACCCCTAAATTAAAGGTGCCAGTTTCAATGACAGGAGTAGAGTCATCATTATCGCTTCCGCCACAGGCCGTTAATAATCCAGCCGTTGCGATAAGAAATGCTATTTTTGAAAGTTTCATTGGTTATCGACCTTTATCATTACAACCTAAGGTTGAAGTGTAGCATAGCAAGTCACAGCACAGCTCGACGAAAGCACAGTCGTATCAATACCTACGCCCAAATAACACTTAGGTCATGACAATGTTAATGTCCTGCCGTGCTTGGTCCATAACCACCAAACTTGGTAGCAAAATAGCCAATAATCCAACCCGCGATTAATCCATCGGCAACAAACCAAAATGGCGATTGCAATGCACCGCCCAGACCGAATATGGCGAAGTGGTTCATAGTAAATCCGCAAGCAAGAGTGATATCGACTTCAGTTTATTCCTTACAAGCTCATCTGGCATGATGATAATGTGTCTAACCGCCTAACTTTATTTTAAACCGTGGATATTACCTAAATATTCATTTTCAATATTTGTAGATAACTCCCATACACTTGCTTATGAAGATTGAAATAAAACCAGTGCATTATTGGTTTCAAATGACTACCTTTAATAAGTACAAACATAAACGATGTTTGCCATCGATTGGAGACCGAAATGGATAAAGCACTGCAAACCATGATTGCTAATATGCCAGAAAAAACAGGCAAGTCATTACCAGAGTGGCTCGATATACTTGCAAAGCAGAACATTGAAAAGCATGGAATGGCAGTAAAATATTTGAAAGCTGAACATGATGTTAGCCATGGGTTTGCCAATACCATCGTCACCTTATCAAAACAAAAAGACGAATCAGCTGATGAGTTAGTCACTCAACAATATCAAGGCAAAGAAGCCCTGACGCCAATCTATGATGTGCTTATTGCTATTGTGAGCGGCTTTGGCCAAGACGTAGTGATAACCCCTAAAAAAGCGACAGTGAGTATCATTAGGAAAAAACAATTTGCCCTGATTAAACCTGCGACCAAAACCCGTATCGACCTAGGGTTAAAAATCAAAGACACACAACCTCAAGGTTGCCTTGAAGATTCTGGGCCTTTTGGTGCAATGTGTAGCCATCGCATACAATTAAAAGATATTGCGGATGTGAATGATGAAGTAAAGCAATGGTTGCTTTTAGCATACGATCAATCTGTTTAATAGCAGTTATACAGGTTAGCTGCTTAAACTGAATTCTTGAGTTAAGAATTTCAGTTAGGCAGCCAAACCAACCCATTAAGCTCGATAAAAGCCTTTCATTACCTTCCCGCCGTACTTGGACCATAACCACCAAACTTGGTAGCAAAATAGCCAATAATCCAACCCGCGATTAATCCATCAGCAACAAACCAAAACGGTGATTGTAATGCACCGCCAAGACCAAATATAGCCACCATTAAGGCTTGGATTTGATCATAGGCCACAAAGGTAAACACCAGATTCATCCAGCCGCCCATTATGGTTGCGGTTAGCCACCAAGGCATGGCTATTTTTAACACCGGATGATAATCAAATACCCCAGCAAGCCCAATAATGGCGCCAAAAGTGATATACCACAGCAGTAATCCCCACAAAAACAATAAACTGGTTTCTGGGGCAAGCCATGGCACTATCCAAAAGCACAATACCCCAAAGGCTAAACCGATAAGCTTGCCAACGGCGGTGCGGGTGACTAAAGAAGGGTTAGAAATCATAATGACCTCCATACTATTTGAATGAGTCAGGTAAATCACCTGACTGATTTAGCCACGGCGATTAAGGACTGCTATTAGCGGATCACAACAGCGTTTATTCACCGCCAAGGTTGTTGTAAAGACCTCCATATTAGCCCTATCTGTTAACCCTCAATGTGATCTTGGATAATCAATGCTTGGATTAATACTTAATTATTAGCCAAGGCGAAACAGCAATAAGGCTCGCTCATTGTCAGTGCTTTTATTAGTTTGACCATCATCAAGCTGAGCATCATGAATAAAGCCATTGCTGATAAGCACTTTAATAGACCCCAAATTATCTTGGGTCACTTCGGCAAATATTGGCCTTTGAGTTTGCTCCGCTAAAAAGACTCTTAAGGCATTAGTACCGATGCCCTGACCCCAATAGTCTCTCCCAAGCCAATATCCCAATAGCCATTGCTGCTCACTTTGCCATAAAACCACACTGCCAACGATATCGTTATCAACAATTATCGCTTTGGCTGTTATATCAGCATGACTCAAAATATTGCTCTGCCAATGTTCAAAAAAGGCATTACGGTCTCTCGCCGGAAAATCGGCCATCTCATTAGCCTGTGGATCGGCTTGAAACTGATATAAATGTTCTAAATCGGTGGCTAATACATTCCTAAGCTGTAAGTGCATGCTTCCCTCTCATCTTTCATTCCATTAATTGCATTTCGACGCGCTCTTTTATCAGTATGCTTATGCAAAATTGCCAAAAATTGATAAACTGTCTGGCTTAAACCTAACCTTTCTTCAGATTAATCTCTACTCACAGGAAAACCATAGTGACCGATTCATCAATGCGCCTTAATAAATACATCAGTGAAAGTGGCATATGTTCAAGACGTGATGCCGACCGTTTTATTGAGCAAGGCAACGTGTTTATTAACGGTAAGCGTGCACAGGTCGGCGACCAAGTTAGCTTTGGTGATAAAGTAAAAGTAAACGGTCAAGATATTGAGCCAAGAGATGCTGAAGATTTAGTCTTTATCGCCCTTAATAAACCCGTGGGCATTGTCAGTACCACCGAAGGCACCGAACGCGATAACATCGTCGATTTCGTCAATCACTCAACCCGCATATTCCCTATTGGTCGTTTAGATAAAGACTCCCAAGGTTTAATCTTTTTAACCAATAATGGTGACTTAGTTAATAAAATCCTCCGCGCGGGTAATAACCACGATAAAGAATACGTGGTCACGGTGAATAAACCCATTACCGATAGCTTTATCAAAGGCATGGGCGCTGGGGTACCGATATTAGGGGTAGTCACGAAAAAGTGTAAGGTTGAACAAGTATCACCGTACGCTTTTAAAATCGTATTAGTTCAAGGTCTTAACCGCCAAATTCGTAGAATGTGTGAACATTTTGGCTTTGAAGTCACCAAGCTTGAACGCCAACAAATCATGAACGTCAGCCTCAAAGGTCTGCCAATCGGTGAATGGCGTGATTTAGATAAGCAAGAGCTAGATGTATTGTTTGAGATGATTAAAGACTCATCATCAGAAGACAAAAAAGCCCCTAAGAAAAAGTCTCAGCCTAAAGTTAAAACCGTAGCTCGTGAAAAAATTGAAGGCCCAGAGCACTTTATGCAGCACAACCGCAGCACCAAGCATAAAGGCCAAGCAAAAGGTGGCGGTAAAGGCCAAACTAAAGGTCAAGCTAAGGGAGCAGGTAAAGGCGGCAAAGGTAAGCCAAGTGGCGGTCGTAAGCCAAATCGCGCGCGTTAATTAAGCCGAGTTGAAATTGCGTCATTCGCCTTACTCGTTTTAACTCTCGCACTAGAAATAAAAAGCGCCAATATAAGAATATTGGCGCTTTTTATTGTTTGCAGCTCAGCTGCAAGCTAACCGTAGCAATACATTCGCTGGTAGATATAGCAACTCTGAAACAAGCCTAGAGATGGTTGTACTAGCGCAATAATAAAACAAAAAATACCAATAACTATGAAACACCCAAGGTAATTTAATCAGGTTGCTGCAAAATTTAATGGTAAATGACTAAAAGTCACTTAATTTAAACCCACACTCATCAAAGTAAAATCCTTCCTAACCGATAATTTATTTTTCTAGCTTAGATGCTCTCTAACGCTAATAAAGCAGCCCCTATCGAACGAGAACAAACTCATACCACATCCTAAAGTATGTGTAGATAAGCCAAGCACACCCTTTGTGATAATTGTCAAAAATAATAATAACCGCCATGATCGCAACGCGAGTTTATTTAGCCTATTTAAGCTCGCAATAAAGTGAAAATCATCAAGCTATCACTACAGATAGTTAATACATGGATATGGAGTTTTTAAATGGATTTAAATCGTAATTGGTGCAAAACAATTATTGCGTCTGCACTTACAATAGCTTTAACGGGTTGTGGTTCTTCTGATTCAGATGAAGCAACACAGAAGAATGTTGCACCTTCTATTTCATCAAGTGCGCTAATCACTGCGACAGAAGATACTGAATATCGTTACCAAGTTACTGTAACAGATCCTGATGATGCTAATAACGGCACTGATTTAGGCTTTTCATTAACCAACCCTCCAGAAGGTATGAATGTCTCTGACACAGGACTTATTACTTGGACTCCGACTGAAGGCATATTAACCTCCGGGCTAATGTCTGTAATTGTGACTGATGGTGGCGAGGATAATGCTGTAGCTTCAGGGCAAAGTTTTGAAATTATTGTCACACCAGTTAATGATGCTCCTACAGTTACATCTGTGGACGAGCAAACAGTCATTGCCGGCTCAGCATTCTCTTATCAACTTATTGTCACTGACGTTGATGATGTCGATATTGAGAATGACATTAGCTTTGAAATGATTACCGGTCCAGCTGAATTATCGATTTCTGCATCAGGCTTAATCAGCTACGACTCTACTGTCACCGAAACCACCAAAACTGATATTTCGATACAAATTGCTGACGGCGGTGAAGATAGCGCTGCGCCAGCTATCGTTAACTTTACACTTGAAGAGCAGTTTTTTATCACTTTAAATGGTATGACAATTAACTATTTCAACGGTGAAGCTATTTCAAATAGCCAAATTGCTGTTTCAAATGGTAATGAAATCATCCAAAGTATCGAGTCTAATGAATCTGGCGCTTTCTCTGCGAGCGTACAAGATACTCAGCTAACTGAACGAATGACCTTTACCGCTGATGCGACAGGTTATTCAGAGGCGGCGTTGAGCATTTCAAATAATGAAGTTGCTCAAGTTCATAATTTATTACTGCAGCCTGTACACACAACCGTTAACTTTGACGTCACGCAAGCAACTGAATTAACTGTTGAAGGTAGTTTATTAGTAAGTTTGCCTGAAAACAGCTTAGTGGATGCCGATGGAAACCTAGCGGCAACTGCGGTTGTTGCAGAGCTTACCGTCATCAACCCCGCCATTGATATTGAAATGATGCCTGGCGATATGTTAACAACCACAGAAACGGGTGAAATTGCACCAATTGAATCATTTGGTGCAATTACTGTTAGCTTCGAAGATGAATCAGGTAATCCATTACAGTTGGCTGAGGGAAAAACCGCTGAAATTCAGATCCCTGTTGTAGGATTTAATCCTCCAGCGACTATCCCGCTTTACTATTTTGATGAAGTATCAGGCTTATGGATTGAAGAAGGTGAAGCTACGCTCATCACCGACAATGGTGCACAATACTACGCTGGAAATGTTAGCCACTTTACCACCTGGAATGCCGATAGAATCTATGAAACCGTCATGATAAATGGTTGTGTTGAAGATGCCGAAGGAAATCGATTAGCTGGTGCCAGAGTTATATCTGATGGTCGTGATTATTTAGGTCGTTCACTGACTTATTCTGAAGATGACGGAACATTTAGCCTACCGGTTAGAATGAATTCAACTATCCTACTTGGCGCTACCATTGGGTTTCAAAGTCGCACTTCAATTATCGACTCTACCGATTCGGATTTAACATTAGCTTCATGTCTAGTGTTATCAGAGGCGTTAACTAAAATAACCTTAAACTGGGGCGAGGCGCCACGGGATTTAGATTCTCACCTTTATATAACTGATGTCGATGGCAATCAAAATCATGTCTATTTCTACAATCCGAGCGTAGTAATCGAAGAAACTATCATCGACTTAGACGTTGATGATGTAACTAGTTTTGGCCCTGAAGTTATCTCTATTCCAGAATTCCCTGTAGAAGGCACCTACGATTATTATGTGTACAATTTTTCTGGTAGCCCTGAAATCGATCCTGCCAGCACTCGAGTAGAAGTTATCTTTGAGAATGAGCAACATTTATTCACACCGCCAACTGAAAATATTACCCGATGGTGGCATGTAGCCAGTATTGAAAAAATGACTGATGGTGAACTGGTACTGACGGCGCATAACGAATGGGTTGATTCACCTTCTATCGAAATTCCAGAAGAAGTTGAAGCAGCAGCTCAGAGCTCAGCACTGCGTACCAACTCACTTATGCCAATGAAGAAGTTTAACTCTATTGTTAAAGGCTTAATTAACAGCAAGTACTACGCTGAAGAAAATCAATAATTCTATTAGCGTTTAAAATAAAAGGCATTGAGTATTCACTCAATGCCTTTTTTATTCGGTATCACTAGGTTTTTGCAATGTGCTTCTAAATTGCTAAGTTAATTTAAGTAATACCAACATCTGGCCTGTCAATAATGATGACTATTGGATTTTTAATTAACACCTTTCTCTGTAAAACGTTAGCTGATAAACACGCTTAAAACACATCAAAAAGGATGGGGTAAAGCCTAAATACACCCCTTTGGATAATTGTAAAAAAAATAATAACCGCCATGATCTCAATGCGAGTTAATCTAGCAGGTTGCACTCGCAATCAGATTGAACAAACACCTGCAATGATTACAACAAGCGATCACTACAAGCTATCAAAAAAGATAGTCACAAATGGATATGGAGTTTTTAAATGGATTTTAATCGTCATTGGCGCAAAACAATTGTTGCGTCAGCACTTACATTAATTTTAACTGGTTGTGGTGGTTCTTCAGACAGCGATAAGAGCGAAGAAATTACACCTCCGGAAACCACACCCCCTCCAGCTACCACTGCACCACCTGAGACGACAACACCGCCAGCAGCGACAGAATACGATCACCAAGTATCTGGATTAGCGGTTTATCAAGGAGCGCTTGTTGGTGCTAATGTTTGTGTTGATTTAAATCAAAACTTAAGTTGCGATAGCGGCGAACCTACCTCGACAACAGACACTGATGGTAACTACCAAATAGATTGGACCAGCGAAGTTGAAACACCAAATTACTACTTACTCGCTAACTGGACCGCCGCATCTTCAGCAACAGCTTTAGCTAACGTTGATCCATTAGCGATAACAGAGCAGCAACCACCTCTAGCAATAAACACTGTGGTTAATTCACAAGGTGAAGGACAACTGCTCGCGACTTCAGAGCATAATGGAGCGATAAACAGTGCCACTCATACCGAGTTAACTCGAATTTTAGCAATGATTAAAGCACAGTTATCCCAACAAGAAGTGAGTACGTTAACACGAGAATTAAAAAGCTTACTTGCCACCTTGTACCAACAAGATGTAGACACTGTTTTTAATATTGATGCTGCAACTTCAATATCCGAACGCATCTTAGTAGTTGAAGCATTTTTACCCTACATTGAGCGATTAATTTCAGGCCAAGTGACAGATATTCTCGTAAATGAAAAAGTCTTAGCTAATACGATTGAAGCAGTCACAACACTATGGAGAAATAGTAACTTATCTTTAGATGAATTTATTAGCCTTGATTCTGACGCCGCACGTACAAATATTAATAACTCACTAATTGCATTAGGCTATGTTGAAGCCCCTATTGATAGTAGCTTGTTATCTCAAGCTGATTGGGCTGTTATTTTTAACAACATTATTAATGAGTCAGGATTTGTTAATACCTTTGTCGTCACTCCCGTAATCAATGATGATTTCGTATTTACTCTACTTCACGAAGATACCCATAAAAATCTAATTGGGGTCTATGGCAATGGCGTTCTTTTTCGATTTAATCCTGATACCGATGAAGATGGTCAAGCAACAGAATGCTGGAACTCAACAACTCAAACTTGGTTATCAGCAAGTGAAGTACCGGACAACTACACCCCTCCAGAACCCTATGTTGAAGGTAATAATTACCACACCTACTACGAAGGCACTGAAGTAGCTTTAACAATTAACTTTGAAAAACTCTTAACTGAAGACACCAAGTGGCAAACCCTATTAGCTGCGAGCCCTAGTTTATTAAACTTAGATGATGTTGAATGGCCAAGTGCAGTTTATAAAATGCAGATGTCGCTGCAAGCTGATGTCATGTGCCGAAATCAAGATGGCGGTGAATCTTATGAGTTACCTGAAAGCTCATCTCCACAACAACTCACAACTACAAACATAGCCGAAACCTTCTTTGAAAGTGATTATCCAGATTACACCCTCATAGATGAAGATGAGCAGACTATTGCTATTCATGATGGTGCAGGAAATATTAGCGAAGAGTACCAATGGACTAAATCAGAAGCACCAAACGGCGCCGATTTAATATCACTTGAGCAAAAAACGGTGGTCTCAGAACAAGAAATGTACACATTTACTAGCCACTACTTGCTAGACAGCAACACATTGAATGAAGTTGAAATCATGTCAGCCACTCCTGAGAATGTGACTGATTCAGGACTATCAATCACATTTGAAAACAGTAGTAGTTTCACAGATCGACTGCTGCAACATTTAACTGACCTATAAAATAATATGTGACATAAAAAAACCAGCATTTCTGCTGGTTTTTTTTATTGAAAAAGAAAAAAAGCATTAAGCGGTTTTCACTTTCCAGTTAACCGTTTCGCCGGCAAAGAATGGCACGATTGGATTCTGATTTGGCAAGATAATTTGCTCAGGAACAACCCACTGTTCTTTAACTAATGTCACTGTACCAGTATTGCGCGGCAAGCCATAAAAGTCGGCACCATGTAAGCTGGCAAAACCTTCTAACTTATCTAACGCACCTAAGTCATCAAATACTTGGGCATAAAGCTCTAGTGCAGACCATGCGCTGTAACAACCCGCACAACCGCAAGCTGACTCTTTACGGTGCTTTTCATGGGGCGCAGAATCTGTGCCTAAAAAGAACTTACTTGAACCCGTTGCAACAGCCGCTTGCAATGCTTGCTGATGAATATTGCGCTTAAGTACTGGTAAGCAGAAGTTATGTGGGCGTACGCCGCCAACTAATAAGTCATTACGGTTTAGCAATAAATGCTGCGGGGTAATGGTTGCGGCAATATTGTTTGGCGCTGATGCCACAAACTCAGCCGCATCTTTAGTGGTAATATGCTCAAACACCACTTTAAGATTTGGCATGGCTTCAACAATGCGCGCCATATAGCGATCGATAAAGATTTTTTCGCGATCAAAAATATCAATGTGCGATTCAGTCACTTCACCATGAACTAGCAATAACATGCCTTGTTCGGCCATCACTTCAAAGATAGGAAATAATGCATCTAATGCTTTTACTGCAGCATCAGAGTTAGTGGTTGCGCCAGCTGGATATAATTTCGCTGCCACTACGCCCGCCGCTTTGGCATCAATAATGTCTTGAGCGCTGGTGTTATTGGTTAAAAACAAAGTCATTAACGGCTCAAAACTGCTACCAGCAGGACGCGCCGCTAAAATGCGCTCACGGTAAGCTGACACCATAGCTGCATCGGTAACAGGCGGTACTAGGTTAGGCATCACAATCGCACGTTGGAATAAACGCGCAGTGGCAGGTACGGTTTCAGCTAGCATATCTCCATCACGGAAATGTAAGTGCCAATCGTCCGGCGTAGTAATTGTCAGTTGCGTCATTGTGAGCCCTTAATATCAATAGCAATAATTTGGCGCTATTGTGCCTGAAAAGGGCTTTTTTTGATAGGTGCTAAACTTAAACGCTGACTTTGCTACAGCAAAAAATATAGCGGCAATTACAATGATAAATTGCCGCGCAAAACGGGGAAATAGCCCCAACAAGCAGCACATCCAACTGAGGTTAAGCTGTCGTTTCAACTCAAGTGCATTAGCAAGTATGATAACCACTCAGCATTAGTCGCCACGGCATAATCAATAAAAAACTAACAAGGACATGTTTGTGATCAAATCCATTCCCCTATTCTTAGGGCAGCAGCTAAAACACACTGCGGCCATATCATCAGCGATGCTGGTATCCCTTAGCGTAAATGCGCTGCCGATAGAAAAGATTAAGCTACCACCCAATTTTACTATCGAGGTGTATGCCGATAATGTCGAAAACGCCCGTCAAATGGCGTTAGGCGATAACGGCACCTTGTTTGTCGGTAGCCGCCGCGCGGGCAACCTCTATGCGCTAATTGATAGCAATAATGACATGAAAGCTGACAAACAAATTGTATTAGCCAAGGACTTATTTATGCCATCAGGCATCGCTTTTCATGATGGCAGTTTGTATGTGGCTGAAGTGGATAAAATCTGGCGCTATAGTGATATCGAAAAACACTTACCTAATGTGCCAAAACCTGAGCTGGTTTACGATAAGTTGCCCAATAAAGCGCATCACGGCTGGAAGTTCATCAAATTTGGCCCAGATGGCAAATTATATATCCCAGTGGGTGCGCCCTGTAATGTCTGCGAAAGCGAACTGCCTTTTGCATCGATTTTAAAGCTCGATGTAGAGACTAAACAAACCACTATCGTCGCCAAAGGTGTGCGTAACAGTGTCGGTTTTGACTTTCACCCTGAAACCGGTGAGTTATGGTTTACCGATAATGGCCGCGACATGATGGGCGATGATTTACCTGATGACGAGCTTAATCATGTCACCCAAGTTGGCCAACACTTTGGTTTCCCTTATGTGCATAACGCTGACATCGCCGATCCTGAATTTTCTAATAACGAATTAGCCAAGTTAAATACCCCACCCGTGTTAAACCTCGGCGCCCATGTGGCAGCATTAGGCATGGAGTTTTACCAAGGCGAGCAGTTTCCTGAAAGCTATAAAGGGAATATTTTTATCGCCCAACATGGTTCATGGAATCGCAGCAGCAAGGTCGGCTACCGCATCATGCAAGTCACGTTAGACGCTAACAAAGTAAGTGATTACCAACCCTTTGCCACAGGCTGGCTGCAAGGTGAACAAAGTTGGGGCAGACCCGTAGCGGTGTTAACCATGGCAGATGGTTCGCTGCTGGTATCAGATGATGCCGCTAATGCGGTTTATCGAATTAGCTATTCAGAAATGGAATAGTTCATTTTGACTTTCCAAACTTCGTTTGGATTAAGATCGTGGGGTCGTTCACTTAGAGTTGAAGTCGATGCAACTGTTATTTCCAAACTTCGTTTGGATTAACGTCGTGGCGCTTCGCCCACACCAGACTAAAAGGGAGTTAACTGCGACTCCCTCTTAGAACACCCCGCAGCTCCGGCGAAATTTAAACAGCAAAATTTCCAACGGAGAATCATCCAGCTTTTGACCTCATTTGTAGCCTACTTCGGTCTTTGTCGAAAATGCTAACGCTTCCGATGGGCCATCCATGGCCCCCGAAAGCTAGCCTGACATCCATGTCAGGCTCACGCTATTTTCTCGGCAACCTCAATTTAAGTTGAACATTCAAGTAAGAGCAGAAGCACCAAAAGCTATATTATCTCTACTTTTAACCTAACTAAGCCAAACGAACCTGCAGGCACAATAATCTCCGTTGGAAGTGTCCGAATGCGTTGAGCTAATTTGCGTGATGGAGGCAGGACGCCGACATAGCCTCAGTTGAGCCAGGGATGGCGAATCTGAGGCGATAGCAAATTCGCTCTATAGCATGAGGGTCAACACTTCGTCGGAGCGGCAAGGGATGTCGAGAAGGGAAATGCTGTTGTTTCCCTTTCGTCGGGTGTGGGCGAAGCGCCACGACTTTGATCTACTTATTAACTAACCTAATAAAATGACTTTTATTGATAAAACCTAGCAAAGTCACCCACAAAAAAACCAGCCACTTTTCCAAGTAGACTGGTTTTTTAATAGTGATTATTAAGCCAACGGCTTAACCAACAATTACCCTTGTGGGCGCATCGCTGGGAACAAGATCACGTCACGAATAGTGTGTGTGTTAGTGAATAACATCACTAAACGATCGATACCAATACCTTGACCTGCAGTTGGTGGTAAACCGTGCTCTAGTGCGCGGATATAATCGGCATCGTAGAACATCGCTTCATCGTCACCGGCATCTTTAGCATCAACTTGTGCTTTAAAGCGATTGTCTTGATCTTCTGCATCGTTAAGCTCAGAGAAACCATTAGCCACTTCACGGCCGCCAATGAAGAACTCGAAACGGTCGGTGATGAAATGGTTGTCGTCGTTACGACGTGCAAGTGGTGAAATGTCAGCTGGGTAACCAGTAATGAACGTAGGTTGCATTAACTGAGGCTCAGCGGTTTCACCAAAGATTTCTTCAAGTAGTTGACCACAAGTCCAGAACTTCTCGATTGTCATGCCAAGGCTCTTAGCCAAGTCACGCATGAACTCAACGTCTTTAACTTCTTCGTAAGTCATAGACTGAATGGTTGCGTTGTCAGGGTTGTATTTTTTGATAGCGTCTAACATGCTTAAACGTGCATATGGGCCACCAAAATCAACAGTATGCTCACCGTATGGTAGCTTGGTAGAACCACAAAGCTCAGTAGCGATCGAACTTAGCATTTCTTCAGTAAGATCCATTAGATCTTTGTAATCAGCGTACGCCATATAGAATTCCATCATAGTGAATTCTGGGTTATGACGAGGCGATAAGCCTTCGTTACGGAAGTTACGGTTAACTTCAAATACTCGCTCAAAACCACCAACCACTAGACGCTTAAGGTATAGCTCTGGTGCGATACGCAAGTACATCGCCATATCAAGTGCATTGTGGTGCGTTTCAAAAGGACGCGCGCTAGCGCCACCAGGAATGCTGTGCATCATTGGGGTTTCAACTTCCATGAACTCTTTTTTGATCATGAAGTTACGGATAGCTGAAACCACTTTAGAACGCATAATAAATGCATTACGTGACTCTTCGTTAACGATTAAGTCAACGTAACGTTGACGGTAACGCGTTTCTTGGTCTGATAAACCGTGGAACTTTTCAGGCAGTGGACGCAATGCTTTAGTGAGCAATTGGTACTGCTCCATGTTCACATATAAATCGCCTTTACCAGAAAGGTGTAACTTACCGGTCACACCGATGATGTCACCAATGTCTAAACCTTGGAATGTGGCTTTAAGATCTTTTTGAACATCTTTACCCGCGTAGGCTTGAATGCGACCAGATACATCTTGGATTACCAAGAATGGGCCACGTTTAGCCATAATACGCCCAGCAATTGAACGGTTAACGTCCATGCCTTCAAGCTCTTCTTTAGTGAAGTGACCATATTCAGCTTGAATATCGGCAGCTTTGTGTTTGCGATCGAAGTTATTTGGGTGACCATTTGCAGGGCAGTTTTCGCGGATGTGATCTAGTTTCGCGCGACGTTCTGCAATTAACTTGTTTTCGTCTTGGGTTTGTTCAGTCATCTTCTTCTCTCGTTAAAGGCCAGATTTAAGGCTAGCTTCAATAAACTTGTCCAAGTCGCCATCTAAGACGCTTTGGGTATTTCGGTTTTCAACACCGGTACGTAAATCTTTAATACGGGCATCATCAAGCACGTATGAACGGATTTGGCTGCCCCAACCAATATCTGATTTGGCATCTTCCGCGGCTTGCTTATCAGCGTTCTGTTTGAGCATTTCTAACTCGTACAGTTTCGCTTTTAATTGTTTCATTGCAGCGTCACGGTTCTTATGTTGCGAACGGTCATTTTGACACTGCACCACAGTATTAGTGGGTAAATGGGTAATACGTATTGCTGATTCGGTTTTGTTGACGTGCTGACCACCTGCACCTGAGGCGCGGTAGGTATCAATACGTAAATCAGATGGATTGATATCAATCTCAATTGAATCGTCAATTTCTGGGTAAACGAATACCGAACAGAAAGAAGTATGACGCTTACCTGACGAATCAAACGGTGACTTACGCACTAAACGGTGAACACCGGTTTCTGTACGCAGCGAACCAAAGGCATATTCACCATTAAACTTGATGGTTGCGCCTTTAATACCAGCGACATCGCCGTCGGTGACTTCCATTAGTTCAGGTTTGTAATCGTGGGCTTCACCCCAACGTAAATACATACGCAGTACCATATTGGCCCAATCTTGTGCCTCGGTACCACCAGAACCTGATTGAATGTCTAAGTAGCAGTCTGCAGCATCATGTGGGCCCGAGAACATACGGCGGAATTCAAGTTCTTCCAAACGTTTCTCAAGATCATCTAATTCTGTGCTGGCATCGTTAAAGGTTTCTTCATCATCTTCTTCGATGGCAAGTTCAACCAGTCCTTCAATATCTTCAAGGCCGCTATCCATATCGTCGATCGTTTTCACGACGGCTTCTAGGGCGCTGCGCTCTTTACCTAGGGCTTGGGCATTATCTGGATCATTCCAAACTTCCGCACTTTCGAGCTCTCTACTGACTTCTTCTAAACGCTCACTTTTGGCAGCGTAGTCAAAGATACCCCCGAAGAAGTTCGGTGCGGTCAGCGAGTTCCTTGATTTTGAATTTAACTGGATTTACTTCAAACATGAATTTTCTACTTAATTTAGCGGTAAACAATACAATTAACCGCGCATTTTACCCCATGACTGCGACTAAACCTAGCGCTCAGAGGCGATTATTAACAAACATTAGTGGAATTGTTGATAACCAGGAAAAAACCGCCCATCAGCAAGCTGAACCACAAGCTGTGTTATTGGCTAAAAATGTCAGCAAATAGCCCAAAACCATGGCATTACTATAGCTAAAAATGGTTCATCAAGCCGCTGACTGGTAATGTAACCGGCTTAGAATTAATTGCTAAAAAAACGTTAACCTGCGACATAATCGGGCCTTTTATTCAGCACATCTACAACAATCTCTTTCAAATCTGCACGTTACTCCCCTTAGCTTTAAACTTTTATCAGCACTCGAATATGGCAGCGATCAACTACCAATAGCACCAAGATCAATTTAACCCCAAATTTGCGACCTAATCCCACTTAAAGCTAGAACAAAACAGATTAAGTCACAAAACCACACCCAAGCGTGATGGCGGTTACAAAAGCTTATTCCACTTACTCAGCTTGATTCTGTTCATCTAAAAATAGGTATATTTTGTAGAGCTAATAAAGGGCGAAAATTTAGCCTGTAATAACCCCTACAAGGCCTAGTGATGATTACTCTCAAAATAGATGGCATTGCGTTAACTGTCAGTGCTGATAAAAATATTCTTCAAGCCGCTCGCGATGGCGGGATAAACATTCCTAGCTTATGCGATCCTGCAAACGGCAATACCCAGCACAGCGATGGTAAACACAGTCATGGCAAACAAGCCTGTAATCTTTGTGTGGTTGATATCAAAAATCACGATGGCAGCTGCCGCAAAGTAAAAGCCTGTGAAACCCCTGTTGCCAGTGACATGCACATTACCACTCAAACCGCTGAGTTAAGCAAGTTACGCCAAGCAGCGTTAACCACTATTTTGTCTGATCACTTTGCTGACTGTGAAGCGCCCTGTCAGCAAGCCTGCCCTGCAGGGGTGGATATTCAAAGTTACCTGTTTCATATCGCCCAAGGTAATCACACCGAAGCGGTAAAAGTCATTAAGCAAACCTTACCTTTGCCGCTGTCTATTGGCCGTGTTTGCCCGGCCTTTTGTGAAGCCGAATGTCGCCGAGGCTTGGTTGATGAGCCAGTGGCTATTAGACAATTAAAGCGCCACGCCGCCGATTTAGACCTTGCCGATGAGCACAGCTATCAAATTGAAAAGCTGCCAGCTACTGGTAAAAAAGTCGCCATTATTGGTAGTGGCCCTGCTGGTTTAAGCGCCGGTTACTTTTTATCAAACCAAGGCCATCAGGTGCGCATTTTTGAGTCTATGCCCAAAGCGGGTGGCTGGCTGCGCTATGGCATTCCTGAGTATCGCTTACCTAAAGATATTCTTGATAAAGAAATTGATTTACTTAGCCAAAATGGCCTAGACATTGTCACTAATACCCGCCTTGGTGAAGATGTTCATCTAAAACAACTTACCGATGATTACGATGCTGTGTGTTTAGCCATTGGCGCCCAAAAAGCAGTGGCGATGAACTACCCGGGCAGTGATTTAACAGGCTGTTACTTAGGGGTCGATTACTTACGAGATTACTGCACCGAGCAAAGCTATCAAATCGGTCATAAAGTCGCGGTGATTGGCGGCGGTAATACTGCCATTGATTGCGCCCGCACCGCCGTGCGCGCAGGCCATGATGTCACCTTAATTTATCGCCGTACCCGTGCTGATATGCCCGCTGAGCCTTATGAAATTCATGAAGCTGAAGTTGAAGGGGTTAAGTTTCACTTTTTAACTAATCCGCTTAACAATATCGCTAATGAAGACGGCCAAGTCAGCGCCATTGAACTGGCGAAAATGGCCTTGGGCGAACCTGATGCATCAGGGCGGCGCTCACCAAAAGCCACTGGCGAAAGCTTTATTGAAGCCTTTGATACTGTCATTGCTGCGGTGTCGCAAACCCCAGATATGAGCTTTATGGAAGATCCAGCCAGTCACCTCACCACAGGTGAACTGGCGCTAACTCGCTGGAATACTTTTATCGGCTGTGAGCACACTATGTCTGCAGGGGTTGATAAACTGTTTGTAATTGGTGACTCTCGCCGCGGCCCAGCGACAGCAGTAGCGGCCATTGGTGATGGCCGTAAAGCCGCTGTAGCCATTAATAAATTGCTACACGAGGGGCTCAATTGCGACTTAACCCCAAAACCATTTAATGCAACGAAAGCGCCTAAAACCGCTGAATTATCAGCCGAGTTATACCCCAGCATTGCAGCAAAACCTCGCTACAAAATGGCTGAGCTTAGCGCCATTGAGCGTCAGCTAAATTTCAATGAAGTGGAGTTAGGCTATGGGCCCGATGAAGCAATGCAAGAAGCCGCCCGCTGTTTAGAGTGTGCTTGTCAGGCCAATACCGATTGTAAATTACGTGATTATGCCACTGAGTATCATGTGCAAGCGGAGCAATTAGACTGCACCAATGCGCGCCAATTTGCGGTGGATAAAACCAGCCCGTTTATTCAGTTTGATGCCAACCGCTGTATTAGCTGCGGCAAATGCGTCGATATTTGTGGTCAGCAAAGTGGTCACAATGCCATTAAGTTCACTAAAGACAGCTTCCAAGCATTACCGAATCAATTAACCGATGAGCGCCAAGCACCTCGGGTTGGCTTTAGTGCCAGCATGGCCGACAGTGATTGTGTGCAATGTGGTAACTGCGTGCAAGTGTGCCCAACTGGCGCGCTGGTTGATGCCCGTGATAAACGCCAAGGCGATGAAGAGCAGTTAACGACCACCTCGACCATTTGTACATACTGTGGTGTGGGTTGTCGTATCGAAGTCAGCGTGTCACCGACCACAGGCAAAATTTGCCATGTTGAAGGCAGTAAACACTCTGATGTTAACGATGGCATGTTGTGCGTTAAGGGCCGTTTTGGGTTTGACTTTATTCAAAGCGAGCAACGCTTAACCACGCCGCTTATTCGTAAAATGGGCGAGCTGATCCCCTGCAGTTGGGATGAAGCGCTAGATACCATCGCCGATAATTTTGCCAAGGTTAAAGCTGAAGCAGGCGCTGATGCCATTGCCACTTTAGCCTCAGCCAAAGCCACCAATGAAGATAACTACCTCATTCAAAAGTTTGTTCGCAGCGTATTAGGCACCAATAATATCGACCATTGTGCCCGTTTGTGTCATGCCAGTACTGTGTCAGCCCTGCAACTCAGTTTGGGTAGCGGCGCAATGACCAATGATATTCCGGGGATCAAAGAGTCTGACTTAATCTTTATCTTAGGCTCAGATACCTGCAATGCGCACCCGATAATTGCCTCAAGAATTAAACAAGCGATTCGCTCCCATGGCGCCCGCTTGATCGTTGCCGACCCAAAACGTGTCTCCATTGCTGATGATGCCTGTTTATACGTAGCGCAAAAGCCCGGCTCTGATGTGGTGCTGCTCAATGCGATTATGGCTGAGATCATTCGTCATGATTGGCATGACAAAGACTATATCAACGCCCATACCCAAGGCTTTGATGCAGTGATGCAAGAAGTGCTTAAGCCTGAATATCAGTTGCAAAATGCCACCAAGATTTGTGGGGTTAGCGCTGAGGATATTGCCCAAATGGCGCGTTATATTGGCACAGCGGAGAAAACCGCAGTCTACTACGCTATGGGCATAACCCAGCACACCTCAGGCCATGACAATGTCACTGCTATCGCTAACCTGCAAATGCTCTGTGGCAATTTAGGTAAAGTGGGTGCAGGCATTAATCCACTGCGTGGCCAAAGTAATGTTCAAGGTGCGTGTGATATGGGCGCGCTGCCAAATTACTACACTGGCTATCAGCGGGTTGATAACCCTGTGGTGCGTGAGAAATTTGAGCAGCAGTGGCAAACGCCGCTGTCAGCCACCGAGGGCTTAACGGCCACTGAAGTGATGCATGCCATTACCGAAGATAAAGTTAAAGCCTTATACGTTATGGGCGAAAACCCTGTGCTGAGCGACCCAGATCAAGCCCATGTGCTTGAAGCTTTGGAGAAGCTGCCGTTTTTAGTGGTGCAAGATATCTTCTTAACTGAAACCGCCAAGTATGCAGATGTGGTGCTACCTGCGGCATCATTTGCTGAAAAACAGGGCCACTTTACCAATACAGAGCGCCGAGTGCAGCGCCTAGAAGCAGTATTAACCCCGCCGGGACAAGCCCGCGCTGACTGGCAAATCATTCAAGATATTGCCAATAAACTGGGCGCTAACTGGCACTACGCTAACGAGCAAGCGATCACTAACGAGATCAATCAAGTGACCCCGCAATATCAAGGGATCACTTGGGATCGTTTAAGTGCTGATAAACATGGCACGCCAAGTAAAGGGCTGCAGTGGCCTTGCCGTGATGAGCAACATAGGGGAACGCCCGTGCTGCATCATGAGCAGCCCATTAAAGGCAAAGGTATATTCACCGCCGTGAGCTATCGCGCCCCAGCCGAATCTACCTGTGATGAGTATCCATTGGTATTGTCTACAGGTCGCTTATTAGAGCAGTTTCACACCGGTACCTTAAGCCGAAAAACCAGCGGTTTAGATACTTTAGGTACCCCAAGAGTGATGATGTCGGTGTTTGATGCTGAGCGTCTTGGGGTGAGTAATGGCGATAATTTAAAACTGAGTTCACGCCGCGGCGAAATTGAAATTGCCGCCTTTGTCACTAAGCGAGCGCAAGCGGGCGTTTTATTCTTACCGTTCCACTTTGCTGAAGCGGCGGCGAATAAGTTAACCAATAACGCCGTCGATCCGGTGGCCAAAATACCTGAGTTTAAAGTCTGCGCCGTTAAAGCGGAGTTAGCCACAGCGGTGTAATTTCACGCTTAACTGAAGTAAAACTGACGTAAAAACTGATAAAAAAGGCAAGCTTAGGTATATCACCAAGCTTGCCTTTTTTTATCGCGATATCGTATTTAGTTAAAGCACGGCTAACAAAGCCCCTGTAGCGGCAAAACCAGCTACTAACAAAACAATGTTGGGCTTAAAGATTTTCAGCACGCCAAAGCCTAATAACACCAATGCCATATCAATAGGTAATAGCACCGCTGAGGTAAACACTGGCGAATAAAGTGCGGCAAACAATAACCCCACCACTGCGGCATTCACTCCAGCAATAGCACCTGATATAACCGGTCGCTCACTGATAGCATGCCAGCTTTTTAGCCCCACCAGCATCAGTAAAAATCCCGGTACAAAAATGGCAATGGTCGCCACAATAGCGCCTAAAATGGGTTGCTCTAACCATAAATCGGCCCCTAAAAAGGTCGCCAAGGTGAACATAGGCCCAGGAATCGCCTGCGCTAGTGCATAACCTGTTAGAAATCGATCTGGGCTTACCAGCTCACCGACATTGGCTTCCAGCAGTGGTAGCACTACATGGCCGCCGCCAAACACTAAGCTGCCCACCTGATAAAATTGCGCAAATACTTGGCCTAGGGTGCCAGTTTGATTAATAAAGTAAAACGTCGACACTATGCCAACGATAAATAACGCTAGCCAGCCATAGTTAAGCTTAATAGGGCTATTTTCTGGGGTAATATTTTCGCCTTTGGTGAGCAATACCACGCCCATTATCGCCGCCAGCAATAATACGATAATTTGGGTCAGCATTGAGGGGAATAACATCAAGCAAGCTGCGGTAAGCAACATAATAACCCGGGCGGTTTTGCGCTGACAAAATTGGCTAAACATTCCCAATGTCGCATCAGCCACTACCACTACTGCCAGCAGTTTTAAGCCGTGGATTATGCCGACAACCGCATCGGCTTCAAGCCACTTGGCACTGGTTATGGCGAGTAAGAACAGCAATATAAAAGACGGTAAGGTAAAACCCAAAAACGCAGCAATTGCGCCCGCTAAGCCGCCGCGATGATAACCAATAGCAAAGCCAACCTGACTCGAACCCGGCCCTGGCATAAACTGGCTTAGCGCCACAAAACTGCCATAGCGTTTTTCATCGAGCCAATTAAGCTCGCTAACAAAGGTCTGCCTAAAATAACCAATATGCGCTGCGGGGCCGCCAAAACTGACTAAACCTAAGGCTAAAAAGCGGGTAAATATTTGCCACATAAGCTGTCCAATTCCGTTTAGAGATAAGCTGGCGATAGCATCACTGGCTTAAGTTTAAATAATGAGGTTTAAATAATTAGTTTTAAATAATAAGAGTTTGATACGAGATCATTAATACCAGCTTGCTATCAACCCCGTCACTAGATTAATTATATGACGCTTTGGTGTCGTTTTTATGACAGCGTACTTTTTCTGACCGCACAGTTTGATGACAATAGGCTCGATAGCTCATTGAGTCTAGTTAGGCTTGTAATTGCGCTAACACTTTCTCGCTTAGTAACTTTAATTGCTGTAATTCATCCGCGCTGCCACCGACTTTACAGCGCATCAATTGTGGAATTTGGCTCGCTTGCCGTTTTAAAGCCAGTCCTTGGGGCGTTAACTGTAATACCCTAACCCGCTCGTCTTCTTTACTGCGATCTCGGATAACCAGTTGCTTTGTTTCCAGTCTTTTTAGTAACGGTGTTAAGGTGCCTGAGTCCAAATGTAATTTTTCACCTAAGGTTTTAACGCTAATCCCGGGCTCTTTCCACAGCACCATCATCACTAAATATTGCGGATAGGTTAGTGATAGTTCATCAAGTAGTGGCCGATAAGCGCGCACGACCGCATTCGTGGCACTATAAAGCGCAAAACATACTTGGTTTTCTAATGCCAATGCATCAAACTTTTCACTCATAATCATTCCTTAAATCCTAGTCACAGGCTTACTTTCTCGCAAAATTCTAATATCTATGGCGCTCAGTATTTGATGTGCAGCTTAATCACAACTACTGCATAGCCAAAGCGATTATCAGTTTATCACACTTAAATTGCGCACAATACAATATACTGATAGACCATTAGCCATTACTGCGCTGATACAGATTAATACAAAAATATTATCTACCTTTCCTTATTTTGGCCGATAAATCATTAACCCATTTAGGTTTCGCTAATTAGAGTAATAATATTATGGCACTTTCCATCAATGCTCCATCATCAATGCCGACCAATATCGATTCAGGTAGTAGCCTCAAAGTTGCTGTAATTGCAAAAGATCAGCAAAAAATTGAAGGTGAAATGGCCCTTCAATTAATTGAAGCCGCGCTGCCACCACCGGTTGGTAACTCAGGCCATAACATTAATATCAAAGCCTAAAGCTGTTACTGCTGAGTTGAGCTGTTGGATTAAGCTCATGATCGATTAAGCTAAATTAGCCAGATAGGTTATGATTTATTTTTAAGCACCTTTAAAAATAGGATTGTCTATCATGGCTATAAGAGCATTACTGTTATTGCTGAGTTACTGCGCGAGCACTCAGACCATTGCACTGAGTGATCATGAGGTATTAGCTAATACTCAAGCCACTGAAGCTGATAAGTTAGCGCCTGCTTTTGATTGCCAGCAAGCAAGTGGCGAAGTGGAGCAGCTTATTTGCCAAGATAGTCAATTGGCACAGCTTGATATACAGCTCAATCAAGTGTTCAAAAAATCAATTTCCCAGCTAGGCGCAGATGCTGATTTAGATGTAGATGCATTAGCACAACTTAAAGCTTTTCAGCGAGGCTGGATAAAAGGCCGTAATGAGTGTTGGAAGGCTGACGATATTAAACAGTGCGTGATTTACGCCTATACTTCACGGCTAACCGAATTACAGATCGCCGCTGCGGTATTTGACGTACCTAAGGCGGTACAATATCAATGTGATCCCCCATCGAACAACAATCTGATGAGTATTAGGGTTTATTTTTATAACCAAACTGCGATACCTGCAGCAATATTGAACCTAAGCTTAGCTCCAACTGCTGATCCAATTGCAGATTCAAGAGCTGTCACGGTAGCGCAGCAAAATCCGCTATTAACATTACTGACGCTAAGTGCATCTGGGGCGAAATACCAAGGGCAGAATGTTAGTTTCTGGACTCACCAGCAACAAGCCGTGCTAAGCCAATTTGGGCAAGCGGATATAGATTGCCGAGTAAAATAGGGTAAAAGTCCAATAAAAAAACCATGCTAAAAAGCATGGTTTATTGTTTACTAACGCTAAGTACTAAGCGCTAGCGGTTTAGATTAGTTTAAAATGCTGTAGCCGCGATTTGCCATGCAGTTACGCACTACTGTTTCTTTCTCTGCTTCGTAATTGGCTTCATTGGCTCTTCTATCTTTCGCGCCACCTAGCAAGCCTACAGCAACACCAATACCGGCGCCGGTTTTAGCACCATGTGAACCACTACCACCAGCAATGGCACTGCCCGCTGCGCCTACTGCCGCACCTTTAAGGCCACTACTAATGGCACCACGAGATTCAGTATTTTTATGAACTTGCTGTGACATTTCTTGGCATTGATATTGATCGAAAACAAAATCTTTTTCATTCACGCCCGTTTTATCATAAATAATATTCGCGCTAGCTGAAAATGCTAAAAAAGAAAGCGAAACCAGTAATAATTTTTTCATATAAACCTCAAGCGATAATCAACTTATGGACGTATCCTACCTAAAGCATAATGTAAAAACGGAATATCGCATTTTTAAAATGGAATAATGCTAATTTACTACTGGCTAACTAAAACTTAACTTTCAGAAGTTAAGCTAATTTACTGCTTTCATAGCTATGACACATTTGCTGCGCTTGCAGCTCATCGTATTCGCGTAAACCGCTTAACACTAGGGTTTTGATACCTGAGCCTATGACTTTACCTGCGCTTTTTAAGGCAAACTGCAAGGTCACATCACCGCGTTTGCCATTGATTTGCATATCCTGCTCAACCAATTCAAGGCTCATATCAGTGAAATCGAAAGTATCTAATTGAAAAGACATACTTTCATAAATAACCAAAGGTCTGGCTGGGTTAATCATCATGCCGTACTGTTTCATCATCGGCACGAGTACATGAATAAAATTAAGCCCAGAAAACGCCACATAACTTTTGATGAATGCCGCTTTTTGTACATCACATTGACAAAGCGCCCCTTCACGTTCGATATGCAGGTATTCTTTGCCTTTGTTGTCACAAATACTAAATTGTTCACCGGCTTGCTGATCCAGAATTAACTCAACGCCATCACCGACCATGCCAGCAAACTTAAACTTCATTTTTTTGCTCAAGCCGAACTCTGTGAGCACTAAAGCAAACAGTAAGTCACCAGGAACACAGAAGCGTTTAGCGCCAACATTATGAATAGGATTAAAGTCTTCAGCGACGTGCTTGGCGAAATTGCTCGCTTGCAAAGCAGAAATAAACACACTTTGGTCTTGCTTAGCGTAATAAGGTGACAAAAACATATACATCCATTCTTATTCGTTAAAGATATCCATCTCTTATTGAGTTGGGTTTATTGTGAATCGAGTTTACAGCAAAAATTCACATAAACTCAGCCGATGACTTAATCGCTGTCACGACTGCAGCACTATGCTCTTACCTCACTATTTGTGAAGCGAACCACATCATACTAATCCAACTCCAACATTTGAGTTAACATTATTAACTCAAATGTTGATTTTAGTAATTAATTGAGTAAACTCCATCACAATACGGATACAAATGATAACAATTACCATTTTTATTATATTTGCAATTCGCCTTTGGAGATTTACATGACTCAACACAGCCTTCGAATTAGTCTTTTAGCCACTGCCCTATTCAGCGCTTTTTCAGCATCTGCTGCCGATACAGATCCTGCAACCAATGCCACCATGGAGCAAATCTCAATTTTTGGCAGTGCCAATCCGGTTAATAATGTTCCCGGTAGTGCTCATGTTATCGGTGACGCTGAAATTGAAAACTTCAAATACACCGACATTATGCGCACCCTAGCGTCTGTGCCTGGGGTGTATCTGCAAGAAGAAGATGGTTATGGCTTACGTCCAAATATTGGTATGCGTGGCACGGGTCAAAATCGTTCTGAAAAAATCACCATTATGGAAGACGGAGTATTAGCGGCGCCTGCGCCTTATGCTTCTCCTGCGGCTTACTACTTTCCAACCTCTGGTAGAATGCAAACCGTTGAGATCATGAAAGGCGGCTCGACCCTTAAATACGGCCCTCGCACCACTGGTGGTATTATCAATATGCTTTCTCGTCAAATCCCAGTGGAAGAACTGGCTGGCGGTATTGATGTGGCCGCAGGACAAGACGGCTTTGCTAAAGTACATGCCCATGCAGGCGGTCAAGGCGAACGCGTTGGCGCGGTAGCAGAAATTTACCGTTATCAAGCTGATGGCTTTCGCGACATTAATGGTGTTGGTGGTGATACTGGTTTTGTGAAAAACGATGCCTTAGCGAAAATCAGTATTGATAGTAGCGACGATGCCAAGTATCAGCAACGCCTTGAATTAAAATTAAAGTACTCAGATGAAGTGTCTAACGAAACTTACATGGGCTTAACTGAAGATGATTATAACGCTTCACCTTATATGCGTTACTCTGCCTCTCAAAAAGATGAAATGAGCACTGATCACAAGCAAATTCAGTTAAACCATATCATCGACTTTAGCTCGACTGTATCACTTGCGACCACGGCTTATTACAACAACTTCCACCGCAACTGGTATAAAACCAATAAAGTGGCGGGTCAAAGTTTAAGTAGTGGTGGTATTGAAGCTGCGGCTGATTTTGATCGCGATCCTGCTTCAGCAGCTGCGATTGATGTTGAAGTGAAAGCCAATAACCGTGACTACCTATCCCAAGGTATTCAAACTGAGCTAAATTGGCTAGTGGGCGACCATGACTTAGCCATTGGCGCTCGTTACCATGAAGATGAAATGGATCGCTTCCAGTGGGTTGATACCTATGAGTTAGGGGCTAACCAAGTGATGTCGCTGACTAATAGCGGTACTCCTGGTTCTGATTCAAACCGTATTGATAGTGCTGAAGCGTTTGCTTTTTATGTTCAAGATAAGATGACCTTCGGTGATTTAGCCATTACTGCCGGTCTACGTTATGAAGATGTCACCACCCAGCGTCGTGATTGGGGTAAAACTAACGTCGGCCGTGAAGGCGCACCAGATAAAGATATCAGCAACAGCTTTGATGTGGTTTTACCTTCAGTTGCAGCAACTTACCAAATAACCGATAACTTAATTGTGCTCGCAGGCATTCAGCAAGGTTTTGCCCCTAGCGCCCCCGGTAATGATGACGGTAAAGAAGAAAAAAGCTGGAACTATGAAGCAGGTGTTCGTTACAACACTGGTGCATTAAACTCTGAAGCTATCGCCTTTTACAGTGATTACAGCAATATGCATGGTAACTGCACCGCGGCTCAAGGTTGTGATGATGACAATATCGGTAATCAATACAATGCTGGTGAAGTTGAAGTCAGTGGCATTGAACTAAGTTTAGGTTATGAATTTAATCAAACAGGCGAGATTAGTTTCCCGGTAAAAATGGCTTACACCTTCAGCAATGCTGAATTCCAAAACGCATTCATCTCTGACTTTGAGTCATGGGGCGACGTTGAAAAAGGTGATGAACTGCCTTATTTACCTGATAACCAACTGTTCTTATCTGCAGGCGTTCAAGCACAAGCATGGCAAGTCACTATTGCAGGTCGTTATACCTCTGATATGCGCACCGTCGCCGATCAAGGTGGTATCCCTGCAGAAGAATTAATTGCCAATAAAACCGTTGTGGATTTATCGGCTCGTTACTTCATTAATGATGCATCTGAAGTCTACTTAACCGTTGATAACTTATTGGATGAAACCTATATGACCACCCGCATTCATGGTTCTATCTTTGCTGGTAAGCCGCAAACGGCAACACTCGGTTATCACTATAAGTTTTAATCGCTTAGGTTAAGATTTAGCTAAGCTTTAGTTAAGCGATATAAACTTAAGCCAAAGGTAAGCTCGCTAAATACCGACACAATAAAAATGGCTACTCAAACGAGTAGCCATTTTTTATTCTGCCTAATTAATCATTAAGATTATAAAGCTGACTCAGCTGAGTGTTAATTGATGATTTTTTGCCACCAAGATAACGGCTCACCACAGTTTGCAGCAGGTTTGTAGCTGTCACGTGTGGCAGGCAGCGCCATCACATTGTCACAATCGGCTTGTTTTGCCACGCCAGTGTCTTTATCAAAATAACCTTGGGTTATGCCATCTGCCGGCGTCATTCTTAAACCTAACGGCGGACGCTGCTTTAAAAATGCTTGGTACACTGCCATTGCGCCGCTTGAGCCATATAAACCCGTTTTACTGTTATCGTCTTGACCAACCCAAATAGCTGCCACGTTACGCTCATCAAAGCCTGCAAACCAAGAGTCACGACTATCATTACTGGTGCCGGTTTTACCCGCTAGAGCTACATTAGGGAATGCTTGACCCAAGCGTTTAGCAGTGCCGGTTTTGACCACTTGATTCATCGCATATTGCACCAAGAAATCGGTTGCAGGATCCATTCCTTGAACGGCACTTTCACGCGTTACCTTCAATGGTTGATTATTAGTATCAAGCACCGCAGTTATTGATGTTAATGGTCGATAACGGCCATTATTGGCAATGGTTTGATAAGCCTGCGCCACCATATAAGGTGAGCCATTAATGGCCCCTAACAACATTGATGGATAGCGAGGTATAGCATCGGACCAACCCGCATTAGCCATGGTTTTAGCGACATTATCAACGCCTAATTCAATACCAATATTCACCGTTGGTACATTCATTGAGTTTTTAAATGCATCTAATAATGGCACCTGTTGACGGAATTTTCGATCCACATTTTGTGGCGACCAGGTTTTACCTTGACCATTTTGTAAGGTGATCGGTTTGTCAGCTATTGGGGTCGCCAAATTATATTTACTGCCTTGTTGCAATGCAGTGGCATACACAAATGGTTTCACTAACGAGCCAATCGGGCGGCGAATTTCCACTGCGCGGTTAAAGCCGTCAAAGCTTGGCACTCTATCCCCTACCATGGCGGCAATGCCATCGGTGTATTTGTCAGTTACCACCATCCCTACTTGCACGTTTTTAGTGCGTTCATCCAGTGACTTCATGGTGCTAACGACTGCTTTTTCGGCGGCATCTTGAGCCATAGGATCTAAGGTGGTGTATACCTTGACCCCTGATTGCTGCAGTAAGCTATCACCATAACGCGTTCGTAACTCTTGTTTTACCACCGCAAAGAAAGCTGGCAGTTTTTGATGTACTGATTTATTAAAATCACGCAGCCCGAGTGGTGATTCTACCGCCGCTTTGTATTGCTCAACGGTTAAGCGATCATCTTCCATCAGTAATCGCAGCACCAAGTCGCGGCGATTTTGCGCCCGCTCAGGTGAGCGCCAAGGGTTGTAGTATGATGGCCCTTTAATGGCGGCAATTAAAAAGGCTTGTTGGGATACTGTTAGCTCCGCGATAGGACGGCCGAAGTAAAACTGCGACGCCAAGCCCATACCATGAACGCCACGCGCCTTGTCTTGCCCCATATACACTTCATTTAAATAAGCCTCGAGTATCTCTTCTTTGCTGTATCGAAAATCAATGATGATTGCCATTAAGGCCTCACGGATTTTACGCACAATTGAGCGCTCACTGGTTAAAAAGAAGTTTTTGGCTAATTGCTGAGTTAAGGTTGAACCACCTTGAACTGTGCGCCCGGCGGTCACATTGACGATAGCGGCGCGGAGAATGGCAAATGGATTAACCCCATGATGCTGATAAAAACTGCGATCTTCGACCAAAATCAGGGCATCGACAATAGCTTGGGGCATTTCTGTGGTAGGCACAAATAATCGGTCTTCAGCGCCAGAAGCCAAAATGCGATCCAGCAATACTGGCTCTAAATGGAATACTGCTAATTGACGCTTATCACTCATGCGCTGCACTGAGTTGACCCCTTGAGAGTCAAATGAAATCATCACCCGCTGAGCTGCTTGATCGCCTTCTGGGTGTAAAAATGGTCGACGCCAAAGCTCAATTTTACTACTGGATGCTGAAAACTCGCCCACTTGACGAGGGGTGGCCACTTTACGATAGCCAAGCAGTTTTAGCTCCGCCATTAGCTGCGGATGGTTTATGGCTGCGCCGGGATAAATGGCCATTGAACGGCTAAACACTTGTGCGGGTAAGTGCCATTTTTGCCCTTCAAATTTACGGGCAATAATTTGATCTAAATAGATGCCGTAAGAGCTCACCACCACGATGCCAATCAAGCCGAGTTTCCAGCCGATTGACCACAGTTTTTTCCACATTGACGGCTTAGCTTTAGCAACGACCCTTTTTACTCTAGGCTTTTTAGTCGCCGCTTTTTTGCTGGCGTTTTTTTTCGTCGCAGCAGTTTTGGTCGCTGGCGTTTTAGGCGCTGCTGTTTTAGGAACCGATTGCTTTTCTGCAGGCTTTTTCGCTACATTTTTTTTAGGCGCTTGAGGAGCCATCATCTTTGTCGTTTCTGTCATCTTTTTTTAATTCTTTATCGCCATTAGCAATTTAAGCCTGGCGTCTTCTTTTTAGTAAATTTAGTGGCGGTTGTATTAACCGGATCGTCAGGCCATAAATGGCGGGGATAACGGCCACGCATTTCTTTTTTTACTTCAATATATGGGCCTTGCCAAAAACTGGCTAAATCTGCGGTTACAGCAATAGGTCGCTGGGCTGGCGACAATAATTCCATGGTGACAGTGAGCTTACCATGAAGTAATAGCGGACTTTGTGATAAACCTAAAGCCTCTTGCAGGCGTACTTTTAATAGCGCTCTACCGCTGACGGCCTTATTGCTGTCGGCGGCATCATTTTCCATGCTTTGCTTATCACTATCGCTGCCATCGGCTTCACTTTCTACGGCCTGAGCAGCGACCACTTGATACTCAATCGGTGCTCGGGTGCCGGTAGCCATTTGCCAATGAGTGGGAAGCAATTCATTCAATGTTTGCTGTTGCTGCCATGTCAGCAGATTTTTCACATGGCCAAAGGTATCAAGTTTTTGTAATTTGGCAATGGAATTCACCTCAGCTAAATATGGCGCTAACCACTGCTCTAAGCTTGCTAGCATGCTGGCATCATCAAGGTTTGGCCAATCATGTTGCGGCGCAAATTGCTGGGCTAACTTCAGTCGATATTGTAATTGCAAAAAACTTTCGCCCAAATCCAGCACAGTTAAGCCTTTCGCGCGGATGTGACTCAATAACGCTTGCTGGATTAATTTATTATCTACCTGAGTTTCTTGAGCGCGCTGTATAATAACCTCACCCACTCGGGTTTGCTTTTCAGCAAAAAAGCGCCCTTTGGTTTCATCCCACTGACAAATTTTAACCTCATGAGTTAAAAATTTAAGCTCTTGCTGGAAGTGCTCAGGGTTGATTGCCGCAGCAAGATAGACTCGTCCTGCATTGCGGCCTTGGGTTTCTTGAAAATCGGCCACCACTAACCAAGCTTGATTAGCCATAGCATCTTCAGCATCAATAGTAACCCCTGTGCCGTTACTGAGGGCAAAACCTAGTTTACCGCGGGCTTTGGCAATTCTGTCGGGGTATGCCAGCGCCAATAATAAACTATTATCACGACTGGCGGCGTCGCGAGCCACTTGCTTGATATCGCCTTTAGCAGATAGCGCCCGCTGCCATTTATTCACTTGGGTTGCCATTTGTCCTTGGGTCGCTAAACCCAGGTACTGACTGATATCAGCGCCTTTTTTAGGTAAGCCTCGTGCTTCGAGTATCGCAGCAAGTAAACATGCCAGTAACACTAAGTCGGCCTGTTGCTGGGATTTAGCAAGGGCTTGCGAAGTCAGCAACATGTGCGCTAAACGCGGGTGACAACCTAGCTCATAGGCCGCTTGGCCTTGAGCTGTGATTTTATGTTGCTCATCCACCAGCTCAAGCTTGGCGAGTAATTGCCACGCCACCTGTTGATGAATCGCTGGCGGCTTGGTTAATAGCGGTAAGGACTCAATATCACTCACGCCCCAATAAGCACAATCAAACGCCATTGACGTCAGCTCGCTTTGGGTGATTTCAGGCGCATCAGCCACCATCATTCGACTTTGTTCTTCTTGGCCCCACAATCTCACGCAGCAGCCTTTTTGTAAGCGCCCTGCACGGCCTGCACGCTGAATACTCGAGGCTTGGCTTATACGCCTTAACGATAATCGACTAACACCTGTGCGTGGGTTAAAGCTTGCCTCACGCTTATACCCACTGTCTATCACAATAGTGATGCCATCGATGGTTAAGCTCGACTCAGCAACATTAGTGGCAATGACGATTTTACGTTTGCCACTAGGGGCGGGAGAAATGGCTTTATCTTGCTCAGCAGGAGATAAATCACCGTATAAGGGACACAGTAAAAATTCATTTGGGTCTAGTCGCTGACTTAATAATCGCTGCAGTTGATTAATTTCCCCTTTGCCGGGTAAAAACACCAACACCGAGCCATGTTGGTAGTCGCTTGGGACTGTGTTGCTACTGCTGACACTGTCGATAACCACTTGGCTTAAATGACTTAGCCACTGCACTTGCCCCATTACCGGTCGGTAAAGCGTTTCAACATCAAAGCTTCGACCTTGGCTTACTAATGTGGCAGCGTCAGGCATTAATTGGCTTAAGGGTAAGCCCGATAGGGTTGCCGACATGGCAATAATTTTAAGATCTTCGCGCAGCGAGTCTTGCACTTCTAGCGCCAGCGCTAAACCCAGATCTGTGGGTAAATGACGCTCATGGATTTCATCGAAAATAATGACCTCTATGCCTTCAAGCTCTGGGTCTTGCTGGATCATCCGCGTTAAAATACCCTCTGTGACAATTTCTAAGCGGGTATTAGCCCCGACTCGGCTCTCACCTCTGACCCGATAGCCCACTCGCTCACCGACTTTTTCCCCTAGGGATTTAGCAATAAATTGCGCCACACTGCGAGCAGCAACCCGCCTTGGTTCCAGCATGAGGATTTTGCCGCTAATTTGCGGCCACTGCAGCATTGCCAGAGGTAGTGCGGTGGATTTACCGGCACCCGTGGGCGCTTCGAGGATAATTTGCGAATGATCGCCCAGCGCCTGTTGTAATGGCGCAAATAAGGCTTGAATAGGTAATGAGCTCAAAGGAGATACTTTAACGGCGAAAATCTGGCTTCAGTTTACTCATAAACGATTATTGATGCTACGGCTCTATGCAGATCGAAGCGGGGGCAGATTAAAGCATATGCAAATCGAAGCATGCACACATTGACAATTAACGACTGAAACGAAAAAGCTAATCGCCTATAAATCGATTAACCACGGCGTTCTGATCCCTGAGGATAAATCCTGCAAGCGGGTAGGTTTTCCAATCGCGTAGCCTTGGCCATAGCTAACACCAAGCTGTTTTAATTGCCGCCCAATGTCAGCGCTTTCAACAAATTCGCCTATCACTTTAAAGTCCATATCTTTACCCAGCTGGCAAATAGCCGAGACAATGGCTTTATCACTGCGGTCGTCACAGACATTAACCACAAACTGACCGTCAATTTTGACATAGTCCACATCTAAGCATTTCAAATAAGCAAAACTTGAAAAGCCCGATCCGAAATCGTCCAAAGCCAGCTTGCAACCTAAAGGTTTTAATAGCTCAATCAAGGTGGTGGCCTGTTCGAGTTGACTAATAGCGGCGGTTTCGGTGATTTCAAAACACAACTTAGACACCAGTTCGGGCTCAACCATCAAGCGTATTTCTAACCAGTCCATAAACTTGCTATCGGATAATGACAGCGCTGACAAATTTAGCGACACCATTGATAATTGTGACCAAATTTCGCTATTGCGTGCGCCCCACTTTAAAAGGTTGTCGATAACCCAGCTATCAATTTTTGATGCTAGGTTATAGCGCTCTGCTGCAGGTAAAAACACCCCTGGTGATACAAAACGGCCATCCTCTTGCACCATGCGCAATAAGATTTCCATGTGAATGCCACGGTCGTCAGAATTTAGCGGTTCTATGAGTTGATAAAATAATTCAAACTGATTAAGCGCCAGTGCCGAGACGATATCAACGGAGGCCAGCATTTGATTATATAAATGATGTACTTGGGGATCGTTTTTACTGTAAAAATGCCAGCGATTACGGCCATCTTCTTTGGCGATACGACACGCCGCATCTGCCTGACTCATAATGCGGTAAATGTCTTCTGACTTCGCATCCAGTTGAGTCATACCCATACTAACGCCAATATTATGGCTGACTTCGCCCCAAATAAATTCATGTTCGGATAATTGCTGGCAAATGCGGTTGCCCACTTGCTCGGCTGACTCTTTATCCGCTTGGAACATTAAAATGCCAAATTCATCGCCGCCTAAACGGGCAACGACATCGCCATGACGCAGTAAGTAGCTAAGACGCTTAGACACCTGACGTAACAATTCATCCCCAGCTTGATGACCACTGATATCATTAACCACTTGAAATTGATCAAGATCCATAAAGGCAACACACACAGGCAAGCGATCTTTATGCTCAATTAATTCTTCAAGCATTGCCTCAAACTGTAACCGATTCGGCAGACCTGTGAGCGGATCATAGTTGGATTGAAATGACAGCTCATCGGCTAAACGATAGCGTTCTGACACATCTTCAATCATCATCAATAATTGCTGCTCTATGTCTAATGCGCGGCAAAAGCTAAGTTTATACCAGTGAGTCACACCCGCTTTAACCAGTGGAACTTCACACCATGACTGATGCAGTGCTCCATCTCTGACAATGTGTAGGCAATCATCCAACAATATGTGGTCATCTGCATTGATTAATGAATATAAACTTTGATTACTGATTGACGGAAAAATTTGGCTAGCCACTTGATTTTGACTGCTAATACAGTTGTCCTTATCAATGAGCGAACAGGCTACCGGCAGTTGCTGAAAAAGCTCAAGGTATTGGGCTTCTTTGTTTGTTAATAATTGCGATACGCGAGCCAGCTCAGCTTCAGATGCCAGCTTTAGGCTAGCCTCGTTAAGCTTTGTCATAGGACAATTGACACCATCCGAGGCCTCAAGTTGCCAATTTAATTGATATTTTAGTGGTAAAAAAATCAACCTGGTATTGCCTATTTGCACCGCTTCACTCAAAGAGAGTGAAAACACCTCGGACCGTGACTGAACAAAATCAGTTATTTGACGCTGCAAAAGACTTGTTGTGGCATTGATATCAGCACTATCTTGTGCGAGTAATTGTTCACATAAATCAGGCAAGGCAGCGAGTGATTGGCCTATTCGTGCGTTATTAGGTTGGCGCTGAAGATGCTGTTGAAATTGATCTTGATGCTGATAAGCTTGCAACGCCTTGGCATGGTAAACTTTACCACTGGTTAGACTTTCAGTTGTTTGGGATAGTAAAACCACGATTTCATCGACGCCTAATTGCAGTTGCAATGCATCAATCTCAGCCATAACCTTATCACAGCACAGGTAGTGATTTAATTCAGCAGACTGCGGGCTAGCCCATACTGATTTCAGTTCACTATTGCTCATTCAATGACTCATTCATTCGCAGCATTTTTGCTGTCATTATACAGTATCCCTCTAAACGGAGCTTCACTGGTCTTGCTGTTAATTTACCTAACCGTAAACTGTTGCCGTCGATTAAGCTAACATGTCTTTGACGATAAACGTCATAATAATAAAAAATAATGCTAACAACAGATAAGGATCAATGGCGTTAAGGAGACCCATGACTAAAAATCACCATAAACGTTGTTTTATTGCCATTGCATTATCAGAGTCAAACCGCACTCAATTGAGCCAATATCAGCAGCAATTAATGCCGCATCTGAGTATACAGGTTAGCGCCGTTAAGCGGGAGAATTTACATCTAACCGCTGCATTTTTAGGCAAAATTAGTTCTGATCAGATGCTGCAGATTGATCGGTATATCACCGAGCAGCATTTCAGCGCTTTTGAACAACCACTGCAACAACTTGCTTACTGGCCTAAAGCGAAAGTCTTGTGCATTCAGGGTGATGCCGAAAAAGCGTTGGCGCATATTGTCCACAGCTTAAAATTAATGACATCACACTTAAACCTTTATCAAACTCAGCATGAATTTAGACCCCATATCAGCTTATTTAGAGCTGTGTCAGAGCCTGCAGCCCTTATAGATAAGTTACCTGCACTCACTGAAGCTATAAACACAAAAGCCCGCCATTTAACCCTCTATGAATCCATTAGCAGTACTCAAGGGCTTATATATAAACCACTGCAACAGTGGCCTTTACAGCCATAACGAAAAAAGCTGCCTAGGCAGCTTTCGTTTCTCGAATCTATAGCTAAAACCTGAAGAGTTATAGGCTTTATCGCTCTAACATTGCCGCGATGGTCAATACTCCATGAGCTGTTGCGCCAGCGCTCCATAATGGCGTAGCCGATGATGCATATGCACCAGCTAAATCCATGTGCAACCAGTTAACTTCTGGGCTCACAAAGCGCCATAAGAAGCCTGCTGCATTTGACGCGCCGCCTGCACCGCCGCCTTTCATTGCGCGACTATTGGCGGTATCTGCATAAGGTGAAGGGCACATATCTTTATGCCAAGTATCCAATGGCAATGGCCAGACATTTTCAGCAACAGTGGCCGCTTTTTGTTGTGCTAATTGCAAGGTTTCCATTTGCGGTGAAAATATCGCATTGTAATTATTGCCCACAGCCATAATCGCCGCACCTGTCAGTGTTGCCGCATCAATAATTAATTCTGCTCCAGTATCTGATGCTGCTTGCAGCCCGTCAGCTAACACTAAACGCCCTTCAGCATCGGTGTTAACCACTTCAACGGTAACGCCATTTTTATAAGTTAAGATGTCACCTAACTTGTAAGCATGGCCACTGATGAGGTTTTCGGCGCAACACAGAAACAATTTAACCCGCTTATTCAGACCGGCTTTCATGGCTAGACCCAGCGCTGCTGTCACTGTTGCCGCGCCGCCCATATCGCATTTCATATCCAGCATGCCCTCTGAAGGCTTAATGCTGTAACCGCCAGAGTCAAAGGTAATGCCCTTGCCCACAAGAGCGGTGGATACTTTGGCATCGGCTGCGAGTGGATTAAAATCAAGCACTAGCATCGCTGGCGGACGCTCACTGCCACGGCCAACCGCATGTAAACCAATCCATTGTTTTTCGAGTAATTCTTGGCCTTCAAAAATATCAAAACTGACCTTGTCGCCACCAATGTCTTTGAGCCAGTTTGCTGCGTGCTCGGCAAGAATAACCGGAGACAATTCTTCAGGGGTTTCGTTAACTAATTTGCGCGCGAAACTTGCCGCTTCAAAGCGATGAGATAAAGTGGCTTGAGTGCTCACGTCACCACACCAGAGTACTTCAAATGGGCCTTTGGCCGTGGTAAAACCTTGAGAAAAAGCCCATTGCGAATCAAGGCTCCATAACTCACCGTCAAGCTGCACCTTGCTAATACCCTGACTACGAATTTTTCTAGCCGCCATTTGTACTTGACGTAATTCATCTGCTGCAGATAAATGGATCAGCGCTTGATGGCCTTGAAAGCTCACATCTGCTTTACCCCAAAGGCTCTGTGGCGCTTCTCGTGTTAGGGTAATCGTCATAATTTCCATTGTAATGTCCTTGTTATGCTTGCGTTGTAACTTAGATAACCAATAAGCTAAGTGTACTGTAAATCACTAAATGAACGTGACTAATTCAGCATCATTTAGTAAAAATAATTGTTAATAAATAATTTTAGGAGCATTCTTTTTAATGGACTTTAGCCCTCCCTTACAACAAGGTACTTTATTGAGGCGTTACAAACGTTTTCTGGCCGATGTGCAACTTGATGATGGTAGCGAAATCACCATTCACTGCCCCAATACTGGTTCGATGAAAAACTGTTTGTTTCCCGGTGAAACAGTTTGGTTTTCCAGCTCAGATAACCCCAAAAGAAAATACCCAAATACTTGGGAGCTCAGTGCCACCCCCGACAATCATTTAATTGGCATTAATACCGGCCGCGCCAATGCATTAGCCGAAGAGGCGATTAGTAATGGTGTCATTACTGAACTTAGCGGTTATGCATCACTAAAAAGAGAAGTGAAATATGGTGATGAAAATAGTCGTATCGACATTTTACTCAGTGATGAAACTAAACCTTTATGTTACGTTGAGATAAAGAGCTGTACATTATTAGAGCAAGCAGTAGGCTACTTTCCTGACTCAGTTACCACTCGTGGACAAAAGCATTTGCGTGAGTTAATGCATATGGCTAGTCTAGGTCACAGAGCGGTATTACTTTTTGTCGTCCAACATAGCGGCATTAATCTCGTTCAAGCTGCTGCGCATATCGATCCACAATATGCACAATTATTAAAGCAAGCAGTTAACAGTGGGGTTGAAGTGTTAGCATATCAAACCGAACTGTCGGCGCTATCCAGCAAAATTACTCGTAAGTGCAAAGTCATTGTTTAGTTCAAAAAAGTATAACTTACTAATCAAATAATTTGCCACGCTCTAGTGTTTCTGCTATAGATAGCGGCCATAAATTTTAGACGCACATAAAATCACTAATTATTACAGGAGATGCGTTATGCCTGAAGGCACCAAAAAACTTGGCGTACTCGCTATCGCAGGTGTAGAACCTTACCAGGAGAAAGCTGGCGAGGAGTATATGGGTGAAGAGCAACGCTCTCATTTTAAGATCATCTTAGACGCTTGGCGTAATCAGTTACGCGAAGAAGTTGATCGCACCTTGAACCATATGCAAGATGAAGCTGCTAATTTTCCAGATCCTGTTGACCGTGCAGCTCAAGAAGAAGAATTTAGCTTAGAGCTTCGAGCACGCGACAGAGAACGTAAGCTGATCAAGAAAATTGAAAAAACACTACAAAAAATTGAAGAAGACGATTTCGGTTTCTGTGATTCATGTGGTGTTGAAATCGGTATTCGCCGTTTAGAAGCACGTCCAACAGCTGATCAATGTATCGATTGTAAGACGCTTGCAGAAATAAAAGAAAGACAAATGGCTGGCTAATATAGCCCATACATTTGTCACACAGCAAAACTGCTAGCTTGCTATTTATGAGGCGGGGCAGTATTGATACCAAAAGGCGAGATTATTCTCGCCTTTTGTATTTTTTGATTTTTACTTTTAGGATTAACAGAACTTGTTTATCGGCTATGGCATAAAAGCAGTAACCTTTTATGTCGACACCAATAAATCGAGGCAAAAGCTATGTCGCTGAACTCATCCGCTTATATTGGTCGCTTTGCTCCGTCCCCATCTGGCCCGTTACATTTTGGCTCCCTTATTGCAGCCCTTGGCAGTTACCTGCGGGCAAAACAGCAACAGGGTAAATGGCTCGTCAGGATTGAAGATATAGATCCACCAAGAGAAGTGGCTGGTGCAAGCAGTGATATATTGACCACCTTAGAGGCTTATGGCCTGCATTGGGATGATACTGAGCTATTTCAAAGCCATCGGCTTGATATCTATCAGCAGCATATTGAGCAGCTCTTAAAAGAAGATCTTAGCTATTTTTGCCATTGCACTCGAAAAAAAATTCAACAAATGGGCGGCGTTTATGACAGCCGCTGTGGTCAGCTACGCCCTCGATTAACCCAAGGCGCCGTTCGTATCAGAAATAGCGCCCAGGTTGAACATTTTACTGATTTAGTGATGGGAAGTGTCACGGTAAAGCACAGCTTTGCGGCTGAAGACTTTATCATCAAACGCAGTGATGGCCTTTACGCCTATCAATTAGCTGTGGTGTTAGATGATGCCTTTCAACAGATCACTGAAATAGTCAGAGGCTGCGATCTACTGGAAACCAGCTGCCGCCAAATAAGCATGAATAATATTTTGGGCTTTAACTCCCCCAATTGGCTGCATCTACCTTTAGCCTGCACCAAGCCAGGGTTTAAATTATCAAAGCAAAATTATGCTAATGCCATTGATCGAAAACGTCCCCAAGCCAGCATCAATGCCGCATTGCGCTTTCTTGGGCAACAACAAGTTGATATTGATGATGTCGATGTCATGCTAAAACAGGCCGCAGAGCAATTTGCGATTAGCCAAATTCCACAACTATCTGAGATTCTGATTGAGCAGTGATATACTCATTCAGTAACATTTGGTATATCATAGCCGCCAGATTTTTAACCATTTAATAATGTCGTTCGAGGTGTATTATTTTTCGCCGTATAAGTCAATTCTGCAAACAGCTGTTTGAAGACAATAAAACCACTCCTGTCATTGAGCCACAAAGCCAAGATGACGGCCTGCGTTTGGACATTGTCACCAGAGATGCCCATACTATTTCTCGACGCCAAATAAGTGAAAATGCGTTAAAAGTACTCTATAGACTCAGTAAATCTGGCTATAAAGCTTACCTAGTTGGCGGTGGTGTTCGTGACATTCTATTAGGTATGGAGCCGAAAGATTTTGATGTGGTCACCAATGCGACCCCTGAAGAAATTAAAAAGCTCTTTAGAAACTCACGCTTAGTGGGCCGCAGATTTAGATTGGCACACATTGTTTTTGGCCGTGATGTTATCGAAGTCGCCACCTTCCGTGGTCATCACAATGAAAATGATGACAAAATTTCCAAATCCAATGCTGAAGGTCGTCTACTTCGTGACAATGTCTACGGTGAAATAGATGAAGACGCTGAACGTCGCGACTTTACTATTAACGCCCTGTATTACGACATTAGCGACTACTCTATCCACAGCTACGGCGGTGGTATTCATGATATCGATGCTAGAGTCATCAAGCTGATTGGCGATCCTGAAACTCGTTACCGTGAAGATCCGGTGCGGATGTTACGTGCGGTGCGCTTTGCTACCAAACTGGATATGACCATTGAGCCGGTAACGGCTGCGCCAATAAAAGAATTAGCGCCATTATTAAAAGATATCCCTGCAGCGCGTATGTACGAAGAAGTGCTAAAGTTATTTTTTGCTGGCAAAGCAGAAGCTAACTACAACATGATGCAAGATTTTGGTTTATTTGCGCCGCTATTTCCGCAAATTTCTGCGTTAATCAAAGAGCAACCCAGTGGCAATACCGCTAAAATGCTAACGGCAGTCATGGCCAGTACCGACTTACGCGTCAGCCAAGATAAACCGGTAACGCCCGCCTTCTTTTATGCGGCATTATTGTGGTATCCACTCAAGCAACGTGCTGATGATATTGCCTTAGAAAGTGGCTTAAGTCATTACGATGCTCATGTTGCCGCTATGGGTGATGTGATGGAGCAGCAATGTCGCACCATTAGCATTCCACGCCGCTTCAGTACTCCAGCAAAAGATATTTGGCAGCTACAATTGCGTCTAGAACGTAGCCAAGGCACCCGTGCCTTCAAATTATTAGAGCACCCTAAATTCCGCGCTGCTTATGATTTATTATTACTGCGCGGCGAAGCCGAAGCGGGCAATATTGGTAAAATTGCCAATTGGTGGCAGTCATTTGTTGAAGCCGATGAGCAACAACGTACTGATATCGCCAAAAGCGGTAACAAGAATGGCCCAAGCAGAAATCGTAACGCCCAGCAGCGTAAACGTAGACGCCCTAATAAGCCTAAGCCAGCTCCAAAGCCTGCTAATACTCAAGAATAACAATGAGTCATAAACCACTTAAGGTTCACACTAGGGCGACCAAAGCCGCTGAAAAGGCAACAAGGGTATTTGTTGCCCTTGGCGCTAACCTTGAAAACCCAGAGCAGCAATTAGATAATGCAGTTACTGCAATAAAAAGCTTAGGGCAAGATCATCATATAAAGGTCTCTCATTATTATCGCTCACGACCAATGGGCGATGTAAAGCAACCTGACTATGTCAATGCCGTAGTTAGCTTTAGCACCACTCTTAGCCCTATCGATTTACTTGATGCCCTTCAGGCCATTGAGAATGAGCAAGGTAGAGTGAGAGATTTGCGCTGGGGACCAAGAACATTAGATCTCGATATTTTATTATATGGCGAGCTAATGGTTGATTTACCGAGATTAACAGTCCCCCATTACGGCATGAAACAACGCAGTTTTGTGCTAATACCACTGGCAGATATTGCTGCCGATTTAGTGCTACCATGTAACACTAAATTACAACACCTTATTACCACTGAAATGCGAGCTGAGTTAATTCAAATTTAACCCATTGTAATGGTAGCTCAGAGTGTATTTCCATTATTTGAATATGATTTCTTTGCAGAGTTTATTATGTCAAAAGTCACTAGCTCAACCCTGATAAAATTCAAACAAGAAGGTAAAAAATTTACCGCCCTTACCGCTTATGATGCCAGCTTTGCCGGCGCATTTGATAGCGAAGGTGTCGATGTGCTTCTTGTTGGCGACTCCTTAGGCATGGTGCTCCAAGGCCACAATGACACCTTACCTGTGACCGTTGATGACATTGCTTATCACACCGCCAGCGTCAGCCGCGGTTGTAAACGCGCCCTACTTATCGCAGATATGCCTTTTATGAGTTACGCCACACCGGAACAAACCATGCGCAATGCCAGCACCCTAATGCAAGCAGGTGCAACCATGGTAAAAATGGAAGGTGGTGAATGGCTACTTGAAAGCGTTAAAATGCTCACTGAACGCGGTATTCCTGTCTGTGCTCACCTTGGGTTAACTCCGCAATCAGTACACGTATTTGGTGGCTTTAAAATTCAGGGCCGAGAAGAAGATAAAGCCCAACGTATGATTGATGATGCCAAAGCTTTAGAAGCCGCTGGCGCGCAATTATTAGTAGTTGAATGCATTCCAACTGCACTCGCGAAAAAAATCTCTGAAGCGCTTACCATACCGGTAATTGGTATTGGTGCAGGTCCTGATACTGATGGCCAAATTTTGGTCATGCATGATGTACTGGGGATCTCCAGTGGTTACATTCCAAAGTTTTCTAAAAACTACCTCAAGCAAACTGGCGAAATACGCGCGGCAATAAGAGCCTATATCGAAGAAGTTGCCAATGGCAGTTTCCCTGCTGATGAACACTCATTTAATTAATAGTGAACCAATTAATTAAATCGATAGATATTTTGGATAAATAGTTTAGGTAAAAATGATGATCACCACCGCGAATATTGCTGAGATTAGAAAGCAAGTAAAGCAATGGCATATGCAAGGTGAAACCGTTGCGTTTGTGCCAACCATGGGCAATTTACACCAAGGTCACATTAGATTAGTTACTGAAGCGCTTAAAAGAGCCGATCATGTGGTGGTGTCTATTTTTGTTAATCCAATGCAGTTTGGACAACATGAAGATTTAGCAGCTTACCCGCGCACCCTAGCAGATGATCAGAATGCACTGATTAATGCGGGTGCAGAGCTACTATTCACACCGACACCAGAGATTATTTACCCTAAAGGCTTAGAGAATCAGACCTTTGTTGAAGTACCTAAAATAGGCGAAGAGTTTTGCGGCGCCAGTCGTCCCGGACACTTCCGCGGTGTGGCAACCATAGTTTGTAAACTATTTAATATTGTTCAAGCGGATATCGCCCTATTTGGTCGTAAAGATTATCAACAGTTGATGGTCATCACCGCCATGGTTGAAGACTTATCTCTGCCTATCGACATCATCGGCATCGACACTGTTCGAGAAGCATCAGGGCTCGCTATGAGCTCTAGAAATGGCTATTTATCTGCCCAGCAAAAAATCCAAGCCACAAGCATAAAGAAGGTAATGGATTATGTTGCCGCTCAAGTGACCGCTGGAGAAACCATTGAGCTAGCCATTGAAGTAGCTAAACAACAGCTCATTGATGCAGGTTTTAAAATGGACTTTTTAGCGGTAAGAAACGCAGCGACTTTAGCCCCAGTGACAGCTGAAGATAACCATTTTGTTATACTTGTCGCGGCCTATCTGGGCAATACTCGCCTAATCGACAATCTAACTTTTAGTCGTTAAACCATTGGCTTGTTCGTTAGTAAGACTTAGAAGAGAATTCACTAAGTCTTACTAGTCTAATTGCTGACTCTGATTATGATTATGATTTTTAATCCAAATAGATAGTTATTTTGAAATTCGCTTTACTGCCCTTTTTAGCCAATATTCGCCTAATCGACAACCTGAGTTTTAGCCGTTAAGTCATTCGCTAGTTGGCTTGTTCGATAGTAATACTTAGAAGAGGATTCACTAAGCCTTACGATCGTAATTGCTAAATCAGAAACATATCATCACTTTGTAATACTTATTACTGAATTTTGGCGAAAACCTCACCGAATCAATAACCTTACTTTTAGTCGTTAAGCCATTCGCCATTGACAGTGTAAGACTTAACCCACTGCCCACTAAGTATTACAAATTTATAGTGATTTTTTACTATTACATTATAAAACCAGCGTCAAAAAACTGGCATTCTCACCAAAATTAAGCCATAGTTAAAAAGTATGCCAAAGCATTACAGCAATAACCGACTATAATAATTAACAACCAGCGGAACTCAATGGATATTGAGCCTCCAAGCGGTAACCTTCTGATATAAACCCAACACCTAAGTTGATACGATATCGGTTAGACAAAAGGATCTGTGGCCGCATGCCAAGTAGACTATTACAAACATTCATTTTGCTAGCGTTGATTGCAAGCCCTATCGCATCAGCCAATGGCATTTATAAGTGCATGAAAGATGAACGCGTCGTCTTTAGTCAAACTGTCTGCCCGAAAGAGTATCGTCAGCACAAAATCGAATTTCAATTAGGGATCACTACCGAAATCGACTCTGATAAAGTTGTCCTTAAAGAAGACCCGCTCAAAGCCCTACTGAAGAAAAAAACCATTTCAAAAGAGAAGTTAATTCAGCTGCTTGATAGTGAAGTGTATCGATTGAAGCAAGAAAACAGCTACTTCGAAATTCTGCGCGCCAGTGAAATCCAAAAACTTGATCGTAATCGCTATTGGCATAAAAAAGAAAAAGATGACCCTGATTACATTAAAGATTTGAAAGAAATCAATTCACGCTTTGACGAGCTTATGAGCAATAATCGTCAAGTTATCATCGTATTAACTGATCATAAAAAGAAAATCATCGAAGAAAGTGATGCGCCAACATCACTGACACAAAAAGAAGGCTAGCCGCGACTAAAAGTGATTTTTAGTCGCTTTCATTTTAGCTAAGTACTGATTATCGACCTCACCAGCTAGCCTCAACTTAAACAGCCAGTATCAACTTAAACACTAGGCCAAACTCAATATTCTTGAGAAGCAAAGCCAGTTACTCCAGCCGCTAATCTGGCTTAAATACTCCGATCATATTGCCATTGGCTTTTTCAGCCACTTTAGCTTCCGTTTGTTGCTCTCGGTAATCACAATCAGTACATTCCACAGTTTCAATACCATTTTCTTTGAATAATACGATACTGTCTTGGGCGTGACATTTAGGACATTTTGCTCCTGCAACGAAGCGCTTTTTAATTTTTGGCATAATGTTGTTATTTTTCTAATGTAATTGTGCAATTCCTGTGACGCTATTTTGCCATGATTTCAGCCAAAGCGTCTCACTATTTCACAGAAATAAAATGTCATTCAGCATTGGGATACGTTATTATCACTGCACTTTACGTATTCACTCCAATCAAGTTGCTATTCATGATCAACATCAGCCAAGCTCAGCTCATTCGCGGAACTAAAACCTTACTCGATGATGCCAACCTTACCGTTTACCCGGGCCATAAAGTGGGACTGGTCGGGGCCAATGGAACCGGAAAATCAACCCTGTTAGCGTTGATTTTGGGGCAGTTACAACTTGACAAGGGTGAGTTTAGCCTTCCTGCTGGTTGGCAAATAGCCACTGTAGCCCAAGAAACGCCTGCGCTAGAGGTGTCTGCACTGGAATATGTGCTTGATGGTGATAGTGAATTTCGAGAGCTTGAAGTTCAATTAAACAAAGCTCAAGATGAAGATGACGGCCATAAAATTGCCCTCATCCACGGTAAAATTGATGCGATTGGCGGCTATGCGATTAAATCTCGCGCCGGCTCATTGTTGGCAGGCCTAGGCTTTAGCGAAGCGGAGCAAAGCAATCCTGTAAAGAGCTTTTCAGGTGGTTGGCGAATGCGACTCAACCTTGCTCAAGCACTGTTGTGCCGCTCAGACTTACTGCTGCTGGATGAGCCCACCAACCATTTAGATTTAGACACCATGTACTGGCTAGAAGGCTGGATTAAGGCCTATCAAGGTACCCTGATCTTAATCAGCCATGACCGCGATTTTATTGATGGTATCGTGGATGAAATTGTTCACGTTGAACATACTAAGCTTAATTACTACAAAGGCAACTACAGCTCCTTTGAGCGGATCCGCGCCGAACGTATGGCGCAGCAGCAAGTGGCCTATGAGCGTCAACAAAAAGAACGGGCACATATGCAGAGCTTTGTTGACCGCTTCCGCTACAAAGCCAGTAAAGCTAAACAAGCCCAAAGCCGCTTAAAAGCGCTGGAGAAAATGGCTAACTTACTGCCATCCCATGCAGACAGCCCATTTCACATGGCATTTCGTGAGCCTGAAGCCTTGCCTAACCCATTAGTGACTATGGAGAAAGTCTCTATTGGCTATGATGATAAAACCATCCTTAGCGAAGTGGAGCTTAACTTAGTACCAGGTGCACGTATTGGCTTGCTGGGCCGAAATGGCGCGGGTAAATCAACCTTAATTAAGTTGCTATCGGGTCAATTACAACCCAAAACGGGTAGATACCAACCTAATCCAGGAATGAATATTGGTTATTTTGCTCAGCATCAAATTGAATTTTTAAGTCTTGATGATACCCCGTTACAGCACATGGTGCGATTAGCGCCTAACGCAAAAGAGCTAGAACTTAGAAACTTTCTCGGCGGTTTTGGTTTTAATGGCGATATGGCACTTGCCCCCGTTAGACCGTTCTCTGGTGGCGAAAAAGCGCGCTTAGTGTTGGCGCTATTAGTTTGGCAGCGTCCTAACGTACTGTTACTCGATGAGCCCACCAACCACTTGGATTTAGAAATGCGTCACGCATTGACCATGGCGCTGCAAACATTTGAAGGTGCGATGGTGATTGTGTCACATGATCGACATCTTTTACGTTTAAGCTGTAGCGATTACTACTTAGTAGACCAAGGCGCTGTTAAACCATTCCAAGGTGATTTAGATGACTATCATCAATGGTTATTAGATGCGGCTAAAGCGGCTCAGTCCAATAGCAGTAAAGATAGCTCGGCAACTCCAAGTATTGATAAAAAGCAGCAAAAACGCATTGAAGCAGAGCTAAGACAAAAAGTATCGCCACTGCGTAAAAAACAAATAAAGTTAGAAACTGAGCAACAAAAAATCACTGCCAGATTAGCAGAATTAGAAATAGAGTTAGCTGATGGTTCACTTTATGAAGCTGAAAATAAAGCTAAAATGACCAAAGTACTCAATGAAAGAACCACGCTCACCCAATCAATGGACGAAAGTGAAATGAACTGGTTTGAGCTACAAGAAGAAATTGAAATCATCGAACAAGAGTTTGGTATCGGTTAATTCATAATGCAGATAACAAGGGATAGGATCAGTGCAGCAGTTTAATTCATTACTATGGCGAGAATGTGAAAGCCAATACGCTATTGAACCTAAGCGCTACATCAGCCTTCAGGATGCTTACCAAGTGAATGTTAACATGCTGCTACTGGCGCAATACCTTGATAAAAAAGGCTATCTACTGCCCTTAGTCCAATGGCAAGCGTTAGCGGCTACCATAAACGATTGGGACACCAAGGTCGTTAACCCTTATCGCACCTTGCGCCGTTTAGCGAAAGAGCATATTAAAGCTAATGAATATCAGCAGATGCTCGACATTGAGTTAATGCTGGAACGTAAATCCCAGCAAATGCTACTAACAAAACTCAACACTGTTACCCCAGAGATTAAAGCGAATCAGCATTGCGCAAATGAAAATACCGATAACTACTTATCATTATTCGGGATTAACCATGATGATTTTAAAAATTTACACGCAATTTAATACCGCTGCAGACTAACAAAATCACATAGCATTAAACCTTAACTGACGGCTTTAAACGCTCTGCCAATAAGGTCGCATTTCGGGCCACAATCGCGTAAATCGATAGCTGCGGATTAGCACCTAAACTAGTTGGAAACATGGAGCCATCCATAACTGACAAGTTTTCAAAATAATGGGAGCTCCCCTCACTATTGACCATCGATAGGGTTTTATCTTCTCCCATAGCGCAACCGCCCATTACATGGGCAGAGGCTACAATGGTTTTTAATAAACCAATATCCATAGTGGCAATGGTTTGCTTGGCTTGTTGCCAGTTAAGCTGCTTGCCAACACCATCATTAATGGGCAACACGGCATTAGCACCTGCAGCAAATTGCAGCTCTGCCATAGTGGCAAACGCCCTTCTCGCCGCATCCCAAAAAGGTTTTTGTAGCGGATAATCTAACGCAAAGCCGGTATCAGTTAAGCGTACTTGCCCACCTGGAGACTGAGCCGAATAGCCATCACGCACTAAGGCAATCATCACCTGTAAATTGTTAAACTGGGTCATTAACTCGGCATGACTACGACCATAACCAATGGTTTTTGATGCGATTAATACTGGATGGATCGGGGGCACTTCTAATTTATAACCCAGCTCTCCAGCAGCGCCATCACGCCATACAAATTCATCGGAATATATCGATTGCGGCGCGCCGCTATGGCCATCAATTTGCTTATCAAAAATGCTGCCTGATAACAAAGTAGGATGAAGAAAAGTTTTACCTAAAAGCTGATAAGGATCTGGGGTATTAGCACGCATTAAAATCGTCGGCGTATGAAGAGCACCCGCACTAAGAATATAGTGCTTCGCCTTAAAAGTCAGAGTCGCGCCATGGCCTGAAGCAAGAGGCGCTCTGGCGGTTAAACCAGTCACTTTATCGGCTTTATGCTGTAGATCAGTAATTTTAGCGTTTGATATTAACTGAGCGCCTTGCTCTAAGGCACTCGGTATGGTGGTGACCAGCATAGACTGCTTAGCGTTGACCGGGCACCCCATACCGCAATAACCTGTATTCCAGCAACCTTTAACATTACGTTTGATCACCGTATATTCCCAACCGAGTTTTTCACAGCCTTCTTTTAAGGCCGCATTATTACGGTTAGGTTGAAATTGCCACTCGCTGATATTTAGCCGCGTTTCCATTTTTTCAAACCATGGCAATAAGCTTTCTGACGATAGGCCTTTAACTGACTTTTCTTGGGCCCAAAATGCTAAGGCTTGCTCAGGTGTACGAATTGAGGTGGTCCAATTAACCGTCGTTGAGCCGCCCACACTGCGACCTTGAAAAATACCAATACCTTTGTCAGCGGTTTTCATCGCTGCTGCTTGCTGATATAGATCAGGGTAAGCACGGCGCTCTTCCATATTAAAATCACTGGACGATTTAAGTGGTCCAGCTTCAACCATGATGACCTTAAGACCCGCTTGAGTGAGGATTTCAGCTGCCGTTCCGCCCCCCGCGCCCGTGCCGACAATCACTACGTCTGCTTCAAAATGCTGATCGTTTTCAAGTTTACTCGCATCAATATGTTGCCAGCCGGCTTTTAAACCTTCTGTAATGGGGTCAATAATATTAGCGGCCAAGTCTCACTCCTAAACACGGTTTACATCAAAGAAAATTAGGCGGTCAAAAAAGTGGGTTTAGCGTAATGTAACCGTCCCCAATGCTCTGGGCAGGCATAATAACTGGATAGCACTAATTCCCGTAAGCCAAGATAGGCAGTTTGCAGCATTTGCAGAAAATGATGGCGCCACTCTTCTAGCATCAACACTAACTCATCAGCAGAGCGAAGCATCAATGGCGTCAGGCTACTCGTTAGCAGCAATAAACCCATCCGGCTCTCAAGTAGATTTAATAGCTGATTAATCTCGCTTTTTTGATCATCAGGCAGCACACTGATGGTTTGATTAATCGCGACTATGGTACGATTAATAAAGGCTTCGCGATAATTAGCAACTTCTGGCAAAGTGCCATCCATAAAAATAGGGATTAGCACATTAAAAAGTAAACGATGATTTTCATCAGGATGATCGGTAATGTCTGGGGTGTATAAACTCACACCCAAGGCCAGCGCAGCGGTACCGGTAAAGGCGCCAGCCAAAAAGGTTCTTCGTTTCATAGTTATCCCTTGCTGCAAACATCTGTGATAAAGTGGTCGCTAACAACATTTAAACATACGTTTGAACATTCACAAACTATTGCACTATACATACCCTTATGAAAAAGATTTTCACTCCACCATGGTGGGCAGTAAGTCCTCATATTCAAACGATTTTACCTGTTTTATTTAAGGTGGCCAAACCAGACACCCACAGACAGCGCCAAGAGCTGACTGACGGTGATTTTATTGATTTGGATTGGTTAGGCAAGCCGCAAAATGGCCAGCCAATTTTAGTGATCCTCCATGGACTTGAAGGCAGTAGTGAATCACACTACGTCAGGCGTATGCTACAAACCGCCCAAAACCATGGCTTATGCGCTGTTGTCCATCATCACCGTAGTTGCTCAGGCGAGCCAAATCGGTTAGCCAGAAGTTACCATAGTGGCGACACCGAAGATATTCACTTTACCCTAACTCAGTTACATCAGCAGTACCCAGAATCACCACTGTATGCCGTCGGCTACAGCCTAGGCGGCAATGTACTGGCAAAATATCAAGGTGAACAAGGCGAGCAAAGCTTGCTAGAAAAAACCATAATTGTTTCAGCGCCTTTGTGGCTCGCAGCCTGTGCTAAAAAATTAGAAAAGGGCTTTTCAAAAGTTTATCAGCAGCATTTAATAAAGCAACTGCAAGCCAAAATGCACAGCAAAGTACTGCAAAGCAATTTGGTTGAGAAAATGCCCGTCACTGAAGCGCAAATTCAGCAATTAAGCACCTTTTATTTATTCGATGATAAAGTGACGGCTCCTTTACACGGTTTTGCTGACGTTAATGATTACTACCAAAGAGCCAGTGGTAAGCCTTTTTTAAAAAATGTCAGCAAGTCGACCTTAGTTATCCATGCTCAAGACGATCCTTTCATGACCGATGATGTCATTCCTGCGGCAGTAGAATTATCAGAACATGTGGAATACGAGTTACACCCTAATGGCGGCCATGTTGGCTTTATCAGCGGCGGCGTTCCTTGGAAGCCACGTTTTTACCTTGAATCAAGAATTATCCATTTTTTAAAGAGCTAATTATGCTTATTCCTTATGATGCCTTGCTACAACTGCCACCAGCAACATTAGACAATTTAATTAAAGAGTACTTGTTTACCCAAATTGAAGATGGCTCTTTTGGCCAAACCGATGACGCTCAGTTACAAAATGCCATAAATCAATGTAAACAAGCTTTAAAACAAGGCGAACTCATCGTTGAATTTAGCGAAGAAGATGAATCCATTGCCATTAGACAAAAACAGCAGATCATTCATCCAAACAGTGATGACAAAGAGCCATTCTTTTAATGCAAGATTGACCTAACCCGTTTCAAGCCGTATAAATAGAGTCTGTTTTTCTTCAGGTTGAAACATGTGAATGTGAATGACTAACGGATTATAAAATACTGAATTGTCATCATAATTAACTTCTTCACGTTTGATCTAGGTAGGATAAATGTCTATTAAACACCCCATTATTGCTGTTACAGGCTCATCTGGCGCAGGCACAACAACAACGACCACAGCATTTACTCATATCTTCCGCCAGCTGGGCATTAATGCAGCGTTTATTGAAGGGGATAGTTTCCATAACTTCACCCGTGCAGAGATGGAAGTATTAATTCGAAAATCACAGGCTGAAAATAACAACCTCAGTTACTTTGGCCCTGAAGCCAATAATTTCGTCAAACTTGAAGAGTGCTTTAAAAGCTATGCCGAAACAGGCCAAGGCCAAACCCGTAGCTACTTACATACTTTTGATGAAGCGGTGCCATTTAACCAAATGCCCGGCACATTTACCCAGTGGCACCCATTACCTGAAAAAACCGATATGCTGTATTACGAGGGTTTGCATGGCGGCGTCGTCACTGAAGATGCTAATGTTGCCAAGCACGTAGATTTATTGATTGGTATGGTGCCCATTGTCAATTTAGAGTGGATTCAAAAAATTATTCGCGATACCTCAGACAGAGGCCATAGCCGTGAAAAAGTCATGGGCTCGATTGTGCGCAGTATGGATGATTATATTAAGCATATGACGCCACAATTTTCTCGCACCCATATCAACTTTCAACGAGTTCCTACAGTTGATACCTCCAATCCATTTAGCGCTAAAGACATCCCCAGCTTAGACGAAAGTTTTGTGGTGATCCGCTTTAGAGATATTGACAATGTTGATTTTCCTTATTACTTAAGAATGATTGACGGCTCGTTTATGTCACGCATCAATACTTTAGTCGTGCCTGGTGGCAAGATGTCATTAGCAATGGAGTTAATATTAACCCCACTGATTAAAGATATTATGCAGAAAAAAGCAGCTGCCGATGAAGTACAACAGCTCGATGATGCTAGCCCAGCAGAATAAGCAACAACTAATACAAGTAATACAAGTAAACTTGGCAGGTTAAGCTTAATTTAAGCCTAAACCATTATCATTCTCGCTGTCGGGACTTCAGGCGAAAGAACGATAGTTGATGTGCTCTTGGGTGTTAATTCCCCCTTATTTATCTGTTAGCGCACTTGGGCATATCAGCAAACCTGCTTCTATTATTCGCTGTTCCTGTCACTTGCTCTTTGAAGCGCCCTTATAAGCCGCGTTCAATTAAGACTAAAACCATTTCAACTCGCCCTGTTAAACCGTTAATTTAACGAGACCAGTAAGCGTTTTATCTCAGCCCGAACCAAATCAATTTTAGCGGTAATCTCCATACTTGCAGCTTCGCTCTCTAGCATCTGTTGCCATTGTTCTGACCAAACCAAGGTTAAATTTTGTGCTTTAAGCCTGACTTGATCATTGGTTAATGAACTTAAATCTTCAATTAAGCCCACTTTGACCCATCCCACCCTAGGGTTACCTAATTCAGTATCATTATCGTAATGCGCCGCATAGACCAATTGCTCTAATTGCGCTAGCTCTAGCAGCATTTCAAAACTTGCTGTTCTAACATTGCTATTATGCTCTGTTATCTCCATACGCCAGACGTTATATGAGAATCCCATTAGCGAAAACAGTAAGCTAAATATCACCGTAAGCTGATAGAGCTTTAATTTATTATCTACAATTCCATTCATTGTGATCGCCTAGTCGTGATGAATAAACTGACTCTAATCATCAGCTAATAATAGCTATGATTTGTCCACGCGCACTAAAATTTAGCCACAAAAAAACGGCCTTGTTGGCCGTTTCAATTCAAACAAAACATTGCTTAATTCATTAATGGAATGATTTCACGATAAGCCCTGCCTTGCTGATATTGTTCAAGTCGCATGATAAATTCATCGCTCTGGGCAACTTCTGGGTTTTGCTTTAATGCTTCAATGGCTTTTTGTTGGGTATCAACAGCCAGTTCAAACTCACCCATTTCGGCATAAGCAGCAGCAAGGTTATCTAAGTTGGTCGGATCGTTAGCGTTACTTTCAAGCAATTGCAGTGCAAGCTGCACCGCTTTTGACCCATTACGATACTCTTCTTCAGGGCAGGTCGCTAAAATCCACGCCACATTCCCCAGCGCAATTTCGTCACCTGCTTGGGTGAATTGCTCTAAAGCTTTGCCGCAACTGCGGGTTACACCATCGCCACCAGCAGAGTAAATAAAGCCTAATCGAAAGTGAGCTCGTGGATCGCCATGCTTAGCTAAAGACTGGTACCATTTTTCTGCTACCGCTAAATCCCGCGGTAATAACTTTCCTTCAAAGGTTAAATCTGCCAAAGTTTGCTGCGCTTTAATATGATCTTGTAGCGCCGCTTGCTCGACCCAATAAATGCCTTGATCAATATCTTGGTCGACAAATCGCCCCGCTAAACTCATTAGCCCTAATAAAAATTGTGCGTCGGCATTGCCTTCCGCCGCCCGCAATTGGATATGAACTAATTTACTAGCCGCTTGAGATGCTTTCGATTGAGGAATTGAAAAGGCACTGACTGGCGCACTGACACTCGTCAATAAACCTAATGAGCAGGCTAAGCCAACACTTAATAATTTCTGCGAATATTTCAAACTAACCTCGTACTGCAGCGATTCAACTTTGATAATCAAATTAACAATAACCACCAATGGGGATTTTTACAATAAACCAATCCCTATTAATCATAATAAATCGTTCATCTTCAATCTAAAGCTTGATAAAAATCTGATAAAACAATGCTTTTAAAGAAACATCAACTTGCCATTTAAAACAGACAAGGCTAAATTAGATAATAATGTGGCGTGCAGCTGCAAAAATAAATTTCTAATTTAATAACTTAATACCGTACTTGACTGTTTTTTCATAATGTTAAACTCGATCTTCATCAAAGTTTTACACGATTAACTCAAGTACAATTACTTTATTAGATAGTCCTTACTTTCATTTTATCAATCGAGGAAATACACATGGCTCTGATTGGCAAGCCTAAACCTGATCCAACTTTGGAATGGTTTCTTTCACACTGTCACATCCATAAATACCCAGCGAAAAGCACCTTGATACACGCAGGTGAAGAGTCTGATACCTTGTATTACATCGTTAAAGGTTCAGTCGCTGTATTGATTAAAGATGAAGAAGGGAAAGAAATGATCCTTTCATACCTTAATCAAGGTGACTTTATTGGTGAACTTGGTTTATTCGAAGAACAAGCTGAACGTACAGCTTGGGTTCGTGCCAAACAACCTTGTGAAATCGCAGAAATTTCTTACAAGAAATTCAAGCAACTGATTCAGGTTAATCCTGAAATTCTAATGAAGTTAACTGCGCAAATGGCTTACCGTTTGCACAGCACTAGCCAAAAAGTCGGCGATTTAGCTTTCTTAGACGTTGCTGGACGCATCGCACAAACATTATTACACCTTGCTAAGCAACCAGATGCAATGACTCACCCTGATGGCATGCAAATTAAGATCACTCGTCAAGAGATTGGTCAAATTGTAGGTTGTTCACGTGAGACTGTTGGCCGTATATTAAAAATGCTTGAAGAACAAAATCTTATTCAAGCTCACGGTAAAACTATTGTGGTATATGGCACTCGTTAAGTTAAGCTTCAGCTTGATTTAAGGGTGATTAATTAAAGTGATAATTAGCAATTCTAATTATCACTTTTTTTATGGGAGTCTGTCTGATGAGGCTGCTGACTGCATTACTACTCAGTCTACTTATATCGACTCTAACACCAGCATCACAAGCAATGACTGCAGAGCTACCACATGATGAAGTTCAACGCTTAGTTACATCCGGTAGCATTCGTTCGCTTGATTATTCCCTCACTTTACTTGCACAATACTGTCAGGGTGAATTAATTGATGCCAGCCTCTATCAAGAGGATGACAAATGGCGTTATGATTTACAGTTAAAGATAAAAAAAGGGCATATCATCCATTTATTTCTCGATGCTACAAATGGGATGCCAGAGTCAATTGACCAACTACCAAGTGAATGCCAAATAAATGAAACTGCTACTCGTTGAAGATAACACCCTCTTAGTTGCTGAGCTTGAAAAACAACTAAAACAAGCCGGCTACGTTACTGATGTAACCGATAAAGCTGTTGAAGCAGATTACCTCATCAAAGAAACTCAATACGATTGTGTGATTTTGGATATTGGCTTGCCTGACGGTAATGGCTTAACACTCGTCGAGTCTTGGCGTGAAAAAGGCATTGATACGCCGGTGATTATGCTTACTGCGCGCAGTCAGTGGCACGAGAAGGTCGAAGGCTTTAATGCGGGGGCTGATGACTACCTTGGTAAGCCTTTTCATGCTCAAGAGCTGTTAGCGCGAGTTCAGGCACTTATTCATCGTGCCCATGGCCGTCTTAATACCTCATCAAAGCAGTTGAGTTATGGTGGCATTACCCTTGATGAGTCAGAGCAACGAGTGCATATCGGTGACAAGCATTACGAATTAACCGCCATGGAATTTAGACTATTAAAAATATTTTTAATGTCGCCAAAGAAATTACTCTCAAAAGCACAACTTACCGATAAGCTTTATCAATTTGACGATGAAAAAGAATCAAATGTGGTTGAAGTATACGTTACCCATTTACGTAAAAAACTTGGTAAAACCGCCATTGAAACCCGCCGTGGCCAAGGGTATATTTTTCACGGCATTGTTGAATGATATCAATCCGCAGTAAGCTAAGTTTATGGCTTAGCGGTTTAATCATTATTGCCACCGTCATCGGACTCATATTATTTGAGTCCATGTTAAGACAAGCGTTTCATGACTCTATCATCAATCGTCTCGAAGAAGATTTAGAACACATCATTATCGCCAGCCATATCAATGCTGGTGAAATTATCATCGACCAAAACCAACTCTCCAGCTTTTACAAACCCGCCTATTCAGGTCGATACTTTCAATTTAACTCCGATGATCAAGTGATCCGCTCCCGTTCTCTATGGGATGTGCAATTAGATATCGAATTATTGCAGCATGATCAAACCCGGGTATGGCAAGCCAAAGGGCCAAAAAATAATGACATGCAGTTATTATCGATTGGTATAGGCTCAATCAATGGCGATAAAGTTGCCACCCTTACGGTTGCTCAAGACTTAAGTATTGGCCGGCGGGTCTTTAGTGAAGTGTTTGGCACTAAGTTGGCGATTAATATCGCCATGCTACTGGCAATGATTGGCGGTATTTTTATCATTCTACGCCAATCATTTAAGCCAGTTAAACACATTCAAGATTCACTGGCCAAATTACGCCAAGGTGAAATCGATGCCCTAGAAGTCACCAAGATTCCAGTTGAAATAAAACCTTTAGCTGAAACCTATAACGAATTATTAGATTACACCGCTAATCAAATTGAGCGCAGTAGAAATAATTTAGGTAATTTAAGCCACGGCCTAAAAACCCCATTAGCCGTGATGCAGCAACAAGTTGAAGTATTGGGTTTATCAAACCCGCAAGCGGCTGAAGCCATGCAGCAGCAATTAGACCTGATCCGCAACATGATCGAACGTAAGCTCACTGCAGCTAGAATTACTGGTGATATGCTGCCAGCAGCGCAAATGGTGGTGCCACGTGATTTTGAGGCGCTCATTAGCACTCTAGATAAAGTACATCACCATAAAAACATTCATTGCAGCATTGATGTCAGCGATGACATAAGTCGCCTGCCGATACACCGTGAAGATGGTATGGAGCTGTTTGGTAATTTATTAGATAACGCTTACAAGTGGGCAAATTCAGCGGTCAATTTGACGGTATCTCAGCAGCAACAAACATTAACCCTGTGTATCGAAGATGATGGCCCCGGCGTCAATGACGATCAAATCAGCCAACTGACCAATCGCGGTAAACGTTTAGATGAAGCCGTGTTAGGCCATGGGCTGGGGTTATCCATTGTAAAAGAAATTGTTGAGCAATATGGTTATCAACTCAAGTTCGAGCGTGGTGATGTGTTAAAAGGCTTACATGTTTGCATTATATTTGCCAATACCACCCCAGATGGTAGCGCCGTAACATAATCCCTTAATGGCGTACTAAAACCTTGCAACTTAACAATGAAAAATGCCAGATAAACTGACTTACTTGGCATTTTCATTAGCGGTAAAATTAACGCAATTCTACCGACTTAGCTAGCAGCATTATTTGACAGCATTAGTACTTTCAAAGATTTTGTCAGCAGACGCGGCGACAAAACCAGTATACAGGTCACCGTCAGCCATCGGATAACGACGGGCAAACTCATAGAAACAAGTTGGAATTTCAAGTTCGCCATCTGCAAAGCTGACCGCCATGCGATCTGCCATCGTTGATGACTGCTCTAATAGCACTTCAGCTGAACCTTTAATCTCACCACCAGCGGTGTTTAAGGTAAAGCCAGCAGCTTTTAGGGTTTCATTGACTGATTCAATGGTTTCAAAATCAGGCAGCTCATTAATGGAAACCGTAAAATGGTTAGCGCGATAACCAATGGCCGCAACCCAAGCTGCGTACTCGCTTTCTGCCAATAAGGTTTTGTAAGTGGCGATATCGACACGCCAATGACAGCCTGAATATAAAAAACTATCCGCAGTTGTCGCCGCAGCATCCACTTGATCAACTAAACCATGGATAATGCTTTGCACTTCAGGGCTAAATTCTTCCACTAACAGCTCAGAGATAAACACCTTAGGCTGATGCGGATCGGGATGCTCGAAATGCTTGGCAACCAACTTTTTCTGCTCAAAGTGATAATCACCACTGGCAACATAACCAAGCGACTCAAAATGAGCCGCCAATACAGCAAGGTTAACTTTTTCAATATTAAAGGTACGCAGGGCAATATGATCGTTAATGATCGGTTTTCCCTGCCCTAACAGTTGCTGAATGTTTGCCGCCGAGGGCGTCATATTGATGTAGTCTTGCCATAAAGCGGCGAATAAAGTGTTAACGTCGGTATGCATAATAAAATCCTTCTTTAAAAAAAGGCAATGACCCAAAAGTCATTGCCTTCATTGCAATCTAGATCACTAGATAGATAAACCAGGGCTTAATGTCGCAGGCAAGCTAACACTATCCGCTTCCACAGAAGCCACAGGGTAAGCACAGTAATCTGCAGCATAAAATGCACTTGCACGATGATTACCTGATGCACCAACACCACCAAATGGTGCTGCGCCAGATGCACCAGTGATTTGCTTATTCCAGTTAACGATACCTGCACGAATACGGGCTAAGAAGTAATCGTAATCTTCGCGGCTATCCGCCAACAAACCAGCAGAAAGTCCATAACGCGTGTTGTTTGCCATCTCAATGGCATCATCAAAGGCTTGGTATCTAACTAATTGCAGCAATGGACCAAAGTATTCTTCATCAGGCAGCTCTGCAATTGCTGTCACATCAATTAACCCAGGAGACACTAGACCAGTCCCCGCTTCAACGTGAGTAAGCTCAATAAGCGATGTCGCACCTAATGCCAACAAGTTAGCCTGCGCGGCAACCATGCCTTTAGCTGCGGCTGCAGAAATCATCGAACCCATAAATGGCTGCGGCTGTGCATTCCAGCTAGCCACTTTGATTTGCTTAATCGCGGTAATAAGCTCAGCAATTAACGCATCACCTGCAGCGCCTTGCTGGATGTACAAACGACGTGCACAAGTACAACGTTGACCAGATGAGATATAAGCTGATTGAATAATATCGTGAACGGCCGCTTTAGTGTCTGTGACGTCTTTGATAATTAATGGATTATTACCCCCCATTTCAAGGGCTAAAATTTTGCCAGGATGCCCTGCATATTGCTGATGCAACAAGTGACCAGTACGAGAACTACCGGTAAAGAATAGTCCATCAATTTGCGGGTGCGAGGCCAATGCTTTACCGGTTTCAAGCTCGCCTTGAACCAAGTTAATCACACCTTGTGGCAAACCTGCTTTGTCCCAAAGTTTTAGCATTTCTTCAGCGACTTTCGGAGTTAGCTCTGATGGCTTAAACACCACGGTGTTACCCGCAAGTAAGGCTGGAACTATATGGCCATTGGGTAAATGACCAGGGAAATTATAAGGGCCAAATACCGCAACAACGCCGTGCGGCTTATGACGTAAAACGGCGCGACCTGCAGGAATGTCATTAGTTTCTGTACCAGTACGCTTATCATGCGCTGCAGCTGATAAGCCAATTTTGCCTATCATAGCGCCCACTTCTGTGGCGGTTTCCCACTGAGGTTTACCGGTTTCTTGGGCTATCACTTCTGCAAGCTCTGCTTTGTGCGCTTCAAGTTCGCTGCGGTACGCTTCAACAATGGCTAAACGCGCCTCATAGCCCAGCATAAACCAGTCAAACTGTGCGCTTCTTGCGGCATCAATTGCTGTATTAACTTGCGCTGCTGTTGCCGTTTTTCCACTCCAGATAACTTCGCCATTAGCTGGATTAAGTGATGTAACTTCATGACCTTCGCCATTAGACCATTGGCCTTTGATAAATTGTGTCATTTGCTGTTTCCTACAGTTCTAATACGCGAATTTGCTGGCCTTGCTCAACCATTAGCGCTTCAGCTAATTGTGGGCTTAAGGTGACGTTATCATGCTCTTGTGAAACTAAAATTCTTGCCGCTGTTGCGCGGTAATCCGCTAACAAGGTATTGGCGACAAGATATTGATGATCGGCATGAGGCATCTTTCCAATAGTGACCGTAAGTAGACGGCTTTGACTCACGGCGCGGATGTCGCTTAGCGCACACTCCACTGTTGGACCACCATCGAAAATATCGACGTAATTTCTAAATTTAAAGCCTTCAGCCTGCAATAACTTCAGCGCAGGTTTAGTATTTCTATGCACCTCGCCAATCACTTTTTGTGCTTTTTTTGGCAATAGGCATACATGTATCGGGCTTCTTGGCATCATTTCAGCCATAAAGGCCTTTTTACCTAACCCCGATAAATAATCGGCTTCGACAAAATCAATGCCTAAGAAATGATCTTGTAACCACTCATAAAAAGGTGAATCACCCTTTTCATCGCTTACGCCGCGCATTTCAGCAATTACAGTGCTGCCAAAACGTTGCTCATGTTGAGCGAGGAATAAAAAACGCGAGCGAGAAAGCATGCGGCCGTTATAGCCTCTGCGATATTCTTTATTTAAAAACAGCGTACATAACTCTGCAGCGCCAGTGTAGTCATGGCAAAGCGTCAGTGTTTCCACTTCGTTACGAACTGAGATTTGTTTAGAATGATAGACTTCAGTGCCTAAACGGTAATGATAAAAGGCATCTTCCATCCCGACAGCGGCTTCAATACCGCAGGTACCGACAACTTGATTGGTTTTTAAATCTTCAAGCACCATCAAATAACCTTCATCGAAAGGTTTCTCAACTTGCTTGGAAAAAGAAGCTTCAGCTCTAGCGATTTTAGAGCGTAATAGCTCTTCGTTGACTGGCAGGGAAGTGAACCCATGACCCGATTCAACGGCGACCTTGTAAAGTGCTTCGTAATCACTGCCACGAATCGGTCGTATGATTAGCATCTGACTCTCCTTGATAATCCAGTAATAAAAAGTCACCAACAAACAGACTTTTCATTACCGATAACCCAATAAAAAAGCGCAAGGTTTTACCCTTACGCTTTACTTATCTATTAACCTGCAACCACTTTAGCTACAGCACGTTCGAAACGTGCTAAACCTTCAGCGATATCAGCTTCTGGGATAACAAGAGATGGAGCAAAACGCACGACGTTAGCGCCAGCAATCAAGCTCATTAAGCCTTCTGCAACCGATGCAACTAAGAAGTCACGGCTACGGCCTGCATATTGCTCGTTAAGTACTGCGCCTAATAACATGCCTTTACCACGCACTTCTGAGAACACATTATATTTGGCATTGATTGCCGCTAAACCATCACGGAATAACTGTTCGCGATGCTTAACACCATTCAGTACTTCAGGCGTATTCACCACATCCATAACAGCATTACCAATAGCGCACGCTAATGGGTTGCCGCCATAAGTCGAACCATGAGTACCAATTTTAAGATGTGCGGCAATTTTAGCAGTGGTTAGCATTGCAGCAATTGGGAAACCGCCACCTAGGGCTTTGGCGCTGGTTAAAATATCAGGCACAATATCGGTGCCCATGTAGGCAAATAACTCACCGGTACGGCCAACACCTGTTTGCACTTCATCAAAAATAACTAATGCGTCATGCTTATCAGCAAGTGCGCGCACAGCTTTTAAGAATTCTGGGTCACCATTGATAATACCGCCTTCACCTTGAAGTGGTTCAAGCATGATGGCACAAGTGTTATCAGAAATTACCGCTTCTAGAGCGGCAATATCATTAAATGGTACATGAGTAACGCTTTGTGGTTTAGGCCCGAAACCATCAGAGTAAGCCGCTTGACCACCCACAGTAACAGTAAAGAAGGTACGACCATGGAATGCTTTATCAAAGGCGATGATTTGATCTTTTTGTGGGCCGTGATTATCTAATGCGTAACGACGGGCAAGTTTTAGTGCAGCTTCATTGGCTTCAGCACCTGAGTTAGCAAAGTAAACACGCTCAGCAAACGTGGCGTTAACCAGTTTCGTCGCCAGCTCTAATGCTGGCTCATTGGTCATTACGTTTGATAAATGCCACAGCTTTTCACCTTGTTCTTTTAGGGCGCCAACAAGTGCTGGGTGACAATGACCTAAACAATTCACTGCAATACCACCAGCAAAGTCAATAAACTCATTACCTTGTTGATCCCAAACTCGACTGCCTTCTCCGCGAACTGGGATTACGGCTGCTGGCGCATAGTTAGGCACCATGACTTCATCAAATTGGGCACGTGTTAAGTTCATTTCAACGCTCATTGCTTTTCGTTCCTTAAAGTTATTAGCGACACTTAAGTCACTCTATTCCGCTTGCTGTATTGATTTTGGTTTAAGTTGACTGCGGATGTTTGTATAGCTTGCAGGTCATTATTAGCTAAAACGTGATCAAAATACCAGTTTTTAGCGGTTAACTATTCATAACTTAAATGAATAATGCATAAAGAGTTAACAAACTTCACATACAAAGTGCTATTACAGCTTATTTTTAGCATAAATAGTCATAAAAAAAGTTATTTGGCCTCAAATAAGCTAGCTATTCATCATAAATGCATAACTAAACAAGATTTAGTCATACTTAAGGGGGATAAAGCCTGACTTTAAACTAAATTAAGCTTGCGGTAATTTTGCGCTTTTAAACGGATCAGCTCTTGCTCGGTAAATTCATAATAATCAAATAACACTCGCTTCTCTTGCGGCTCAATTAAACGCGATTGCTCTAATATTAATACCTTGGCATAACAACTGGCTTTGGCAACGATAGCGCTTTCTGTGGAAAACTCGCTAAAGTGATAATTTAAATCGAGCTCTTTTAGCACTTGGGTTAGCTGGCTCTGGTTAAAATCCATTAAGTCCAATAATTGCCAATTAAGCTGCTCACCATAGGACATCACTTGCTCAAACACTTCCTCAGCTGGAAATGCTGAGGCCATTACCGCATCGTATAAGGTTTTATCCCCTTTGGCGCTGGTCTCACGTAGCCAGGTTCCCCATGTGTTTTCAAATTGTCTGGCGCTGGCATTTAATATAGTCGCTGCGCCTAATTGCTTCATCAAAGCTGCGCTATAAACCAATGCCACATCCTTTTGATGCAGCGCTGCCAATGCTTTGGCCGCTATGGCGGTGATCATGCTGTAACGCCATAACTTACGACTAGCCCAAATCAGGTTAGTATTGCCCGATGGCAGCCAATGCCGTAAACAAAAGTAAGGGATCACAGCTTGCAAATTTTCAATGCCAATATAATTAAGCACTAACTTAATGTCGGTTACTTTGACTTCTGATCGCTGCGGTCTGCGGTGACTCGAGGCTGGGCTATTGATTAAATTGATAAGATCGGTCGATAGCCAGCTGATATTTTCAACAAGCGATCGCACTCGGCGCAGATCAGGTTCTTTGTTAAGCAGTAAATCCAATAATAAAATATGGGACTCTTTTAAACCCGATTGCGCTAACATCTGCTGAGGTGAATTGAGCTGATGCTCAAGGGAGCTTATGACAGTGTTAGTCAATTGCTCTGATATGCGCTGTAACACCAACTGAGCCCGCGCTTGCTCTTCTAAACGTGCTTTAATGGCTAAACGTTCAACTTCAAGTTTATTGGCGTCATCTTCTAACTGCTTATCTAAGTCATCAAGCTGCGAGGGTAACTTTTCCTTACCCATAATCAGTTGCTTATACAGCCTGCGCTCAACTTCAATGACTTTTCCTGGCCTTACGCCACCTGCTACCGACACTGCCACAAATAAACTGCCTTTAATTCTGTGTTAGTTATATGAAAATTATATTTCAACTGCTGCTTATCGTTACAAATAAGGCCTCCAAATGGAAGCCTTATGGTTTAAATCAGCTTAAGTAAAACGCATCATTACTTTAGCTCTTGCTCAAACAATTTGTAGATACGACGATATTCATCTAACCAGCTTGATGCCTGTCTAAAGCCATGTGGCTCAACAGGGTAAATCGCGGTTTCAAACATCGGCTTTTCTAACTCAATCAAGCGTTGTACTAAGCGCACACTATCTTGGAAGAACACATTGTCATCGAGCACACCGCTCATGATCAGCAATGGTTTTTGTAAACCCTGTGCGTGTTCAATTGGTGAACTCTTTTCATAGGCAATGGGGTCAACATCTGGGGTATTTAAGATGTTAGAGGTATATGGCGCATTATAATGCGCCCAATCGGTGACCGGACGAAGTGCTGCGCCCGCTTGGAATAACTCAGGCTCATTAAATAACGCCATGAACGTTAAGAAGCCGCCATAAGAGCCGCCATAGGTACCTACTTTAGCGCCGTCAACATGACTGTTAGCCGCCATCCAGCTAACGCCGTCTTTTAAATCTTCAACTTCAGGATGACCCATATTGCGATACACAGCGGTGCGCCAATCGCGGCCATAACCTTTAGAACCACGGTAATCCATATCCATGACGACATAACCCTGTTGTGTTAATAAGTTATGGAACATGAACTCTCTGAAATAGCCAGAAAAACCATTATGGGCATTTTGCAGGTAACCCGCACCATGGTTAAAAATTACTGCAGGATATTTTTCAGCATTATTAGCATCATAGCCCTGAGGTAAATAGACTCTAGCGTAAATGTCTTTCGCACCATGAGTTGATGGTACTTTTACTACTTGAGGGGCTTGCCATGCATAATCTGCAAACGCTTTACTGGTGTAATGAGTTAACTGCTTAAGCTCGCCGCCAATTGGCTGCACATACAGCTCATTAGGTTGGGTGGCTGTTGATGCCGTTAATAGCAACGATTGACCATTAGGGCTTAACTCATAATCAAGGGTACCTGTCCACTGGGTCAGCTGCTCAGTTTTACCGCTAGCAATCTCAACCCGATAAACATTATAAGTTCCAGGGTGGTCTTTGTTAGCACGATAATAAAGATGCGTCGCATCGGGTGATAAGGTCACTTGATCAACCACATATTCGCCATTGGTAAGTGCGCTGGTCTTGCCATTTTCACCTTTAACATAAAGCTGTGAATAACCAGACTCTTCAGATAAGTAATAGAATGACTCAGATGTTCCCACCCAACCAAATTGATTAAAGGTGTAGTTAACCCAAGCATCATCATGTAAACGGTGCTCTGTTTTTAGCTTGCCGGTTTCAAGGTTGACACTGGCGATCCAGCGATCTTTATTATCAACCGCTTCAATCATAACCAGCAATTTATTTTCAGATTCATGCCACTGCATCGGACTTTGACTCCAAGTCCAATCTTGCATCAGTTGCAATACCCGTGGCGATTTTTCGCTGTTATAACGCTCGCCTTTGGCTTTGGCATTTTCAGCTTTTACACTGGCTAACACGTCGGCATCGTAACCATCAAGACCTTCAATAGTGATATCTTTCTTAACGTGATCGACCAAGTCTAGGACCACCAATCGTTCACCTGGGTAACTGTCTTCAGCCACACGCGCCCTTGCAGGTACTGCATCAACATAGCCATCTTTACCTAGATAATTTGGCATGATGTCGTGCTCGCTGCGCCAGCTATAGTCTTTATCAACTAAGTTAACCACTAAGTAACGGCCATCAGCGGAAAGACTCATATCAGAGACTTTTTCATCATCGCCTAAATACCAAGTTTTAGCCGCAAAAGTCGGGTCTTGCGCCGCTAACTCCTCGGCATATTCAGCGCGGGTTTTACTCTTGTTATGCTGCAAAGCAACATAGGCAATCAAACGATGCTGTTGTTTGGCAATGTAAGATTCTGGATCGCTAACCCCTTTAGGGGCATTGGCCATTTGCACATCTGCTAGCTGCTCAGTTAACCCAGTCTGCAGATGGATTTTGAAGACACTATTACCTTGAAAATATGCTAAGTCGCCGCTACTAAGAAACTTAACCTCATCAATGGCAGTATTCACGCGGGTAAGCTGTTTTACGTCCCCTGACGCTAATTGCTTAACGAATATATTACCCTGATAGATATAGGCTTTTTGCGATTTGTCTGCACTCAACACACCGTGCTTTTGATCAGTTAAATGCAACTGATTCAAGCTAATAAGACTTGCCTGAGTTTGACTCACGCCTTGCTGATAAACCTCAGCAATTGGCGCCTGATGTGCTTGTCGATTAAAATAAATTGACTGACTATCATCGCCCCAATAAGCATTTTTAGCTAACACACCCATCCAATCAGGGTTGGCCATGATCTGATTTAAGGTTAAAGGCTGTTCAACTTGAGGAGGTGTCGCAAGCGGCACTGTGTAACTTGAAGCTGCGTTAGAAATGCTTGGGGTGTTATTGCTAGTTGCGGTCGCGCTGCAACCAGAAATGATCGCTAAAGAAAGCGCACTAAGCGCAGTATTGCGCAGTAGCCTTGTCATATTGAATCCTTTGTCATCAAAGATGTTTGGTATATTCTCGCCTAAACGTTAACCACTGTTTGGCAAGTGCTTTTATTATTGCTCTTTTATATCATAAAAAAGGAGTAAACTTGTGAGCTTTTTTGGTCAAAGTTGTAACGGAAATTATTGATTATTGGAGAGGAAAGTAAGGTTAGCCGTTTAGAAGATGATAAAGGGATCCAAATGCGACTCATTGGCCCCAAATGAGCAAGTTAATAATTTAAAAAATTCTGTAGTAACTCAAGACCTTGTTCGGTCAAAATAGCTTCTGGATGAAATTGCACCCCAAATATAGGCAAACTATTATGGCGCATCGCCATGATCTCACGGCCATGAATTGGATCATCAAACCATGCATCAAGTTGAAAACCATCAGGTAAACTTTCAACTAGTAAAGAATGATAACGGGTAACTGTAAGTGGCTGATTAAGCTGTTTAAACAAGCCAGCTTCATGGTGATTTATCTTGCTGGTTTTACCATGCATCACTCTTTTAGCACGAACAACATTAGCGCCGAACACCTGTGCAATGGCTTGATGACCTAGACATACCCCTAAAATTGGCAGTTTACCGGCAAAGTATTCGATTGCTTCTAATGAGATCCCCGCTTCATTAGGCGAGCAAGGGCCTGGAGAAATAACCAAATGAGTTGGATTTAAGGCTTGGATTTCTGCAATGCTGATCTCGTCATTACGCTTTACCATAATCTCAAAACCTAGCTGCTGAAAATATTGCACTAAGTTAAAAGTAAACGAATCGTAGTTATCAATCATTAACAGCATTAAGGACCCTAAGTACAAGATTGCTTTATAAGAATAATTAATCAGGAAAGCTAAAATACCTGAATGGTGGCGGATAATAGCATAGCTTTGCTCAGTGCTTAAGCGTTTAGACCTATCGCTGGTTTTGTTGACTGTAACGTTTAATTGCTAGGTTATACTATAGCTCTATATCAGTGGCTCCTACCGCCATCTTAGGAAGGTAAACTATGGGAATGCAATTTTTAAATACACAAGTTTCAGGAACACAAGTCACACAGGTGGGAAATGTCAGTCTTTATTTTATTGGTGATATTTATGGTCGCTTAGACAAGTTAACCGATTTATTAGCCGAAATTGATTTTGATATCGATGATCCACAATCGAGTATTCAATTTGTTAAGTTAGTTTTTTGTGGCAACTTAATTGCGTCACACCAGCCTGCTCAAACCGATGCAGCCGCTATTGAGCACATCGCCTTACTCAACTTTATAAAACGGCTGGTTGATGAAGGTTATGCTTATTGTTTGCTTGGCATAAATGAGTTTAACGCCATAGGTTGGAGTAAACACCACCCGATCACAGACGAGCCTTTAGTTAGCGCGAGCAAGCTAGCACTCAATTCAGATAGCCTAAGCCAACAAGGCCCCTTTTTCCTATCGTTATTTGATCCCGCTGACGAATCAATTTATCAATGGATAGATTGGTTTATGTCATTGCCACTGTTTTTGGATTTTGGTCATATTCGCGCAGTGCATGCTTGTTGGGATCAACAAACAATCACAGCGTTAGCGCCGTATATAGAGCCAAGTCATGCTTTATCACAGCAATATTGGCCCTGCGCGTTTGATAAAGATCACTCGCTCAATCATGCACTAAATATTATTTTGAATTACCCAACATTTGAGTTAACCGAGCAACACCCTCACTATCTGTTAACAGTTCCGGTAATAGTGGCTCATTATCCCTTAGACAGTTTCCCAGATATTCAAAATGAATACCTGGCTTGTGTTAATTACAACGCAGCGGTTGCCAACTACCCACTCGTGAGTTTTGCTTGGCATCAAGGTCGCAAAAAACAACTTGAGGACGCCTGCGTATCTGATAATGCACAACTCAGCCTTGGCGAGTTTTGTTTTATTGACCAACCCACCCCAGAAGAACAGATTGCCAGTGGTGTTGAAGCATTGTTAGCGATGATGATAAAGCAACTGCCTAAGGTGGATATAAGCCCTGAAGCCTTATGCCAATTTCAACAGCAAGTGGATCTTTGCCTATGGCAAGACTGGGACCCTAGTGAGCAATTTCCTAATGCTCGCTATCGAAATCAGTACCAAACCTTTATCGAACCAATCGCCCAATTAGCATTAGCCATGGATAGCGAGCAGCTCTGTGCTTATCTGGCTATTTTGGCGCGATACCAGCTAGAAATTGAAAATGATAATTTGGAAAACCGTTGTTTAAAAGTCGCTTTCAAACTAACAAGATTAGCAGCCCATGCGCTTAAGCACTAGGACAGTTCAGTGGAGTGGAAGTAAAACTAGCAAGATAAGTTTAAGATGTTACTGAGACTTCAATAGCTGCACACTATGCCACTCAGTAAATAACAGACAATAAAAAACCAGTTACTAATCTAGGACTAATAACTGGTTTTTTTATGATTTGAGCCGACTATTTAACAACCGTTAAATGAGCACGTCCTTTAGTTTTTTCAGAATCACCAGTTGGCTTTTCTTCAGTTGATACAGCAGTGTCAACAGTAGCATCTACGGTCGATTCTACTGTAGAAAATGCTCTTGTAGCAGGTGATAAATCTTCAGATTCATCTTCTGCCATATAAGCATCTTCCATATCAAACACGGTACCAGCACCATTTTCACGGGCATAAATTGCCACGATAGCAGCCATCGGTAAAACGACTTGCTGCGGTACACCACCAAAACGAGCATTAAACTCGACAAATTCATTGGTCATTTGCAAATTTCCCACAGCACCGCCAGCTATGTTAAGTACGATTTGACCGTCTTTAACAAACTCTTGAGGTACTTGAGTCCCTTTCACAAATGCATCCACGACAACATGTGGGGTAAAGTGATTATCCATCAACCACTCATAGTAAGCCCGCAACAAATATGGACGATTAGGGGTAATTGCTTTCATTACATGCCCATGCGCATTTCGCGCTCAACCTCAGTTAACGATGCTTTAAATGATTCACGTTCAAAAATACGTGTCATGTAAGCATGGATATCTTTAGAAGTACGGGCATCAAGGTTAATACCTAGTTCAGGTAAACGCCATAATAGCGGCCCTAAGTAACAATCAGAAAGACCAAATTCTTCGCTCATAAAGTATGGCATTTCAGCAAATACTGGCGCTAAAGCAACCAAGCTATCAGTTAACTCTTTACGAGCAGCATCAGCTTTGTCGCCACGGCGAATACGGGCAACCAATTCATACCAGTCAGTATCAATACGGTGCATCATTAGACGACTTTGTCCGCGAGCAACTGGATATACTGGCATCAATGGTGGATGTGGAAAGCGTTCATCCAGGTATTCCATGATAATGCGAGACTCATACAATACTAATTCACGATCAACTAAAGTCGGAACTGAGTTGTAAGGATTTACGTCAAGTAACTCCTGAGGCTTCTCGCTAGGGTCTACCTGTAATACATCAACAGTTACCCCTTTCTCAGCCAGTACGATACGTACTTGGTGGCTATATAAATCATCGGCACCTGAAAACAGTGTCATGATAGAGCGTTTGTTGGCAGCTACAGCCATTGATATCCTCCAGAAACGGAAAAACAAAACAAACGAGGGGCTAAGCCCCTCGTTTAGAGTATGCGAATAATGTATTTTACCCGTTATTCGTGTCTAGTGCACATCTTTCCAGTATTCTTTCTTCAACAAATAGGCAATGATGAAGAAAAAGAATAGAAATCCGAGTACCCACCAGCCTAAAGCTTCACGTTCAAGCTTCACTGGATCGGCTGAATATACAAGGAAACCGGTGATATCTCGCACCGCTTGATCGTACTCTTCTGCGTTCATAGAGCCACCAGTCGCAACTAGCGTTCCATCTTCTTGTTTTACAGAAATACCTTGTAAATCTTCAAGAACATGGGGCATACCCACCAATGGGAAAACAGTATTGTTTACCCCAAATGGACGACTTTCATCTTTATAAAAGCCTTTAAGGTATGAATAAACCCAATCGGCACCACGCACGCGAGCCACTAAAGTTAAGTCTGGTGGCGCTGCACCAAACCACTTAGCTGCGTCAGCTTCAGGGATAGAGTTTTCCATTAGCTCACCCACTTTAGCATCGGTGAACATATACTTGTTACGCATGTCATCAACTGAAATACCTAAATCTTCAGCAACACGGCCATAGCGTTGGTACTGGGTACTATGACAACCTGAACAGTATTGTTGAAATAAGTCTAAACCACGCTCTAATGACTCATTGTCATGTAGGTTGATTTCCGGATCAGGACTCTTAACAAATTCATTGTTGCCACCAGCCGCTATTGCTAGCGTTGGTAACAATGTAACTAATGCGATTAATAGCTTTTTCATTAGTGCGTCACCCTCGTAGGAACTGGTTTTGTCTTTTCGTTTTTACTGTAAACCCACAGCGCCACGAAGAAGGCAAAATAAGTAAGTGTAAAGATACGCGCTGCAATAGTTAATGTAGGCGTAGCTGGAACCGCACCTAAATAACCTAGGATCAAGAATGAAACGGTAAACTGCGCAATGTTAATCTTATGAACAAGTCCACGATAACGAATCGACTTCACTTTACAGCGATCTAACCAAGGTAATACGAACAGTACCGCAATCGCGAGCCCCATACCGACAACACCTAAAAGCTTGTCAGGAATAGCACGCAAAATTGCATAGAATGGCGTGAAATACCATACTGGAGCGATATGCTCAGGGGTTTTCATTGGGTTAGCCGCTTCAAAGTTTGGCTTTTCAAGGAAGTAACCGCCACCTTCAGGCATAAAGAACAACACGTAACAGAAGACGATTAAGAAACCGGCGACGCCCATGATATCTTTTACTGTGTAATAAGGGTGGAAAGGGATAGCATCAACTGGCCAGCCATTTTCATCTTTATTCTTTTTAACTTCGACACCGTCAGGGTTGTTTGAGCCTACTTCGTGTAAAGCAATCAAGTGAAGGAAAACTAATACAACTAAAACTAGAGGCAGTGCAATAACATGTAATGCAAAGAAACGGTTTAGTGTCGCACCAGAAACAACATAGTCACCACGGATCCACAATGTGAGGTCATCACCAATAAATGGAATCGCACCAAATAATGAGATAATAACCTGTGCACCCCAGTAAGACATTTGTCCCCAAGGTAGCAAGTAACCCATGAAGGCTTCAGCCATTAGCACGAGGAAAATCAACATACCAAATAACCAAAGTAGCTCTCTAGGTTTTTGATAAGAACCGTAGATTAAGCCACGGAACATATGCAGATAAACCACCACGAAGAATGCCGAGGCACCCGTGGAGTGCATATAACGAAGTAACCAGCCGTACTCTACATCACGCATGATGTATTCAACTGAAGCAAAAGCGCCTTCAGCTGTTGGTACGTAGTTCATGGTTAACCAAATGCCCGTTAATAGCTGGTTAACTAAAACAAGTAATGCTAATGAACCAAAGAAATACCAAAAGTTAAAGTTCTTTGGTGTTGGATATTGACCAACATGGCGATTATAGGTCGCCGTCATTGGGATGCGAGCATCAATCCAATCAACGATATTCTTAACCATTATGCAGCTCCTGTGTCGACACCGATGAGTACAGTTCCATCATCGACATATTGATGCGGAGGTACAACTAGGTTCAATGGTGCTGGTACGCCCTGAAATACACGTCCAGCCATATCAAACTTAGAGCCATGACATGGACAGAAGAAACCAGCAGATACACCTTCTACTTGCTCACCAAAGCTATCTGGTAAATAAGTTGGTGAACAACCTAAATGTGTACAAATCCCGACAGCAATAAAGAACTCAGGCTTAATTGAACGTGCAGGATTAGCTGCATACGCGGGCTGTTGTAATTCTTCTGAAGCAGGATCGCGTAATTGACCATCTAATGAACTTAACTCATTTAAAATGGTTTCGGTACGACGAACAACCCATACAGGTTTACCACGCCATTCAACTCGAATTAATTGACCTGGTTCTACTTTACTAATGTTAACTTCTACCGGTGCACCTGCAGCTTTCGCTTTAGCGCTCGGATTCCATGACTTAATAAAAGGCACCGCTACAGCGACGGCACCAGCTCCACCAACTACGGCGGTTGCGGCTGTCAGGAATCTGCGGCGTCCGGTATCGACTGGCGCTTTGCTCATCCACTTATCTCCCAGAGGGTGTTGGAATTCTTATATTTTAATAACTTAGCAACATTAGAATCACTAACGGCTAAATCTATACTTTGAGGCGGGGCTCATTATAGCGAAAAATTAGAACCAGATCATAGTAATTCACACAACTAAGTTACGGGATTTGCGTGTTTTTTTTGCGATGAGCAAAAAATAAGCTACCGATTTGTTCAGTTGTTATGAAGATAAGAACAAACAAAATAGTTAAATTGCTGTAAATAAACAATATTTAATGAAACATACGCTATCTAAATTAGTCACAGCTGATTAATGGTATCAACTGGCAGAAATTCAATTTATTTCGCTGCACAATCTCAAAACGCAAAAAACCCGGTATAAACCGGGTTTTTAATTAACGCTAAATTTCAATTAATGAAATGTTGGCTTATTTACCATCGATAGATTTCATGTATTTGAAGAAATCACTGTCAGGTTCTAAAACCATAACATCACTATTGCCAGCGAAACTCGCCTTGTAAGCTTCAAGACTTCTTAAGAAACCATAAAACTCAGCATCTTTGTTATAAGCATCAGCATAAATCTTCGCAGATAATGCATCACCTTCACCACGAACCGTTAATGCTTTACGTTCTGCTTCAGCCACTTTAACTGTCACGTTAGCATCAATAGTTGCACGGATGATTTCAGATTGCTCTTTACCCTGTGCACGATGCTCTTTTGCTACAGCTTGACGTTCAGCACGCATACGCTGGAAGATACTGCTACTTACGTTGGCAGGTAAGTTGATTTGCTTAACGCGCACATCAACCACATCGATACCAAGATCTTGTGAGCTTTCAGATGCGTTTTCAAGTGCATTAATCTGTAACTCATCACGTTCACCTGAAACAATTTCTTTAATAGTACGACGACCAAACTCTGTGCGTAAGTCATTGTTGATTTTACGCTGTAACAGGCTTTCAGCTGTTGCAACATTACCGCCACCAGTGGACAGGTAAAACTTTTCAAAATCGCTAATACGCCACTTAACATAAGAGTCAACCATAAGGTCTTTTTTCTCTGAAGTAACAAAACGATCTGCAGCGCCATCTAAGGTCTGAATTCGCGCATCTAGATATTTTACTTTATCTATTGCTGGAATTTTAAAGTGTAAACCTGGTGCAAATACACGCGTGACAGGTTGACCTTCAACGTTATCTTTTAAGATCTCACCAAAGCGAGAAACGATAGCACGTTCACCTTCGTTAACGACCATAACAGATGAAAAACCAACACCTAAAATGATTACCAGAACAATCAGTCCTATTCTACCCATGAGTTAGTCCCTCCCTTGGCGTGAACGAGACTCACGAGTCTGACGTCCATCAACTGGCATAGAAGACGTAAGCGAATTATTTGAAGGCGTGTTCACATGCGTTTCAACAACTGGCTCTGCAGGCATAGTTTTAGCTTGATTACCCATCATTTTGTCTAATGGTAAATACATTAAATTACCATTGTTTTTAGTATCAATTAGTACCTTGTTAGTATCTGCCATGACCTCTTGCATCGCATTAAGGTATAAACGTTTACGGGTCACTTCTGGTGCCATTTGATACTCAGGCAAAAGTTTTTCGAAACGAGCAACCTTACCTTGAGCTTCTAAGACTTCACGTTGCTTATACGCGCTAGCCTGTTGCGCCATACGCTCAACCTGACCACGTGCTTTAGGCTCAATTTCACGCGCATAAGCTTCTGCTTCGCGAATGAAACGCTGTTCATCTTCTTGTGCAGAAATAGCATCATCAAATGCATCTTTCACTTCTTCAGGCGGACGCGCTGGTAAGAAGTTGACATCTTGAATTGATAAACCAAGCTTATACGGCTCAAGAATACGCTCAAGTTCAGCCCAAGTATCACGACGAATAGCATCACGACCAGTAGTCAAAATGTCATCCATAGTGTTATGCCCAATCACATAACGAAGCGCACTGTCTGTTGCTTCACTCAAACTCTCATTTGCATCAACTGCACTAAACAAGTAAGAATAAGCATCATCCACTCGATACTGAACATCAAGTTCCACTTTCACTAAGTTTTCATCAGCCGTTAACATGCTGCCTGATGCAGGAATAGAGCGCACTGCTTTAATGTTTACCGGAAACACTTCATCAATAAAAGTTGCTTTCCAATGTAAACCAGGACCAACTTCACCAGAATGCTGACCAAAACGTAAGGTTACGCCTCGCTCTGCCTCTTTAATGGTATAAAAGCCTGAACCACCCCAAATAATTAAACCAATCACCAAAACTACAATAAGGCTCATTGGGTTAAAAGAAGGGCTAGAAGATCCACCTGAACCACCTTTACCACCGCCGAAGCGCTTTGAAAGGTTACGAAATACTTCGTCTAGATCTGGTGGGCCTTTGTCGTTACTGTTTTTGTTTCCCCAAGGGTCTTTTCCCTTGTTACCGGGCTCATTCCAAGCCATTTAGCACTCCATAAGTGGATGAAATAAATGATATTAGCAAATAACGTCTACGTCTGATTCTTCAGAAGAATCCTCAAATATAAACGTCTCTAATTCGCCTTGACTCTGTTTTGTTAATCGGCGCCAATTGGCATCCGATAAACGAACAGACAAAATACAGTTCCCCAGATCGTCGTACTCTTTCTGCTGTATCGCGTCCAGTCGATAAAACTGGCCAAGATAATGTCCAGCCGTAGCTGGAATTTTCAATGTCTGCTCTATAATGACTTCACCGATTAACTCGTTGATAGCCTGCAAGAGCAATTCAAATCCAATTTGTTTTTGTGCAGATACCCAGACTCGCTCTGGCTTACCTTCATCGTCGTAATCGATGCGAGGCACAAAATCTTCCAATAAGTCGATTTTATTACAAACGACCAATTGTGGAATAGTATCTGCTTCAATTTCTTCAAGCACATTTTGAACTTGATCAAAATTCTCCGTCATATTCTCATCAGCACAATCAACAATATGCAATAACAGATCAGCTTGACGTGTTTCTTGCAAGGTTGCTTTAAATGCTGCGACTAAGTCGTGAGGTAAATGACGAATAAACCCAACTGTATCAGCTAAAATAACTGCTCCGTCAGGTAAATTCAATTTACGCAGAGTAGGATCAAGTGTGGCGAACAATTGATCTGCGGCATAAACTTCTGAGGCGGTTAACGCATTAAACAAGGTCGATTTTCCCGCATTGGTGTAACCCACCAATGACACAGTGGATAAGTCACTGCGCTTTCGTGAACGTCGACTTTGTTCACGTTGTTTGTCTACTTTATCAAGTCGGCGATTAATACTTTTAATCCGTCCACGAAGTAAACGTCTATCGGTTTCGAGCTGGGTTTCACCCGGGCCACGCATACCAATACCACCTTTTTGTCTCTCCAAGTGAGTCCAACCACGAATAAGGCGCGTCGACATGTGGCGCAATTGCGCTAGCTCCACTTGCAACTTACCTTCGTGTGTTCTCGCTCTTTGAGCAAAAATATCTAAAATCAGCGTTGTTCTGTCTAACACTCGGCATTGACAGATCTGTTCTAAATTTCTTTCCTGAGCTGGACTCAGTGCATGATTAAAAATCACCACTTTAGCTTCTGTAGCTGCAACCATAGCTGCAAGCTCTTCTACTTTCCCTGACCCAACAAAAAACTTTCGATCTGGTGAACGCCGACTTCCAGTAATAACACCAACAGAGCGTACTCCTGCTGATTCGACTAATAATTGTAACTCTGTAATGTCTTCTCTACGCTCGTCGTCAGAAAAGTCAATGTGAACAAGTACTGCGGTTTCACCCGCTTCATAGCGATCAAACAAGTAGTAAACTCCTTAAATATTATTCTGATGCAGGTGCTTCATCATTTGGGGTATAGCTCTGAGTACCTTGTGCAGCCACATTAAATGGGCGTGCTGGTACAACAGTTGAAATAGCGTGCTTGTAAACCATTTGGCTTACTGTATTTTTTAACAAGATAACGAATTGGTCGAATGACTCAACTTGACCTTGTAGTTTAATACCATTCACTAAATAGATAGAGACTGGTACACGTTCACGACGCAAAGCGTTTAAAAATGGGTCTTGTAAAGATTGCCCCTTAGCCATTTCAATTTCCTTTTTTTATTTTCAAAATAAATTTTTTGAATTTTTGAAGAATGTTTTATTGTTTAGTTTTAGTATTATACAGCAACAGCTAATTAGCTAGCTAGAATGTTGCATAAGTGTAACTAAATTTCCTTCGGCGCCACTTTCAAGCCAATGTAACTCGGGCCAACTTCTTAACCATGTTAATTGACGTTTGGCTAATTGCCTAGTGGCAGCGGTGCCTTTTTCTATTAAAGTCTCGTAGTCAAATTCACCATCGAGGTACTGCCAACACTGTCGGTAGCCGACACAACGCATAGATGGCATATCTAAATGTAAGTCTTTGCGATCTTTTAATCGTTGAACTTCGTCGATAAAACCATTTTGCATCATTAGTTTAAATCTTTTTGCGATCAATTCATGTAATACTTTTCTCTCATGTGGCGCTATCGCAAATTGCATCACATCATAGGGTAACGGCGCTGACTTTGTTGCCGTTAGCTCAGTCATCGATTTACCCGTAATTCTGTATACTTCTAGAGCGCGAGATAGCCGCTGGGGATCATTAGGATGAATTCTTGCCCCTGCTGTGGCATCAACTTGGCAAAGTTGTTGATGTAATGCATCCCAACCTTGCTCTTCTGCCTCTTGCATAATTTGCGCTCTGATCTGCTCATCTGCAGCAGGTAACGGTGACAAGCCTTCAAGCAATGCCTTAAAGTACATCATAGTCCCCCCTACCAATAAAGGGGTCTTACCACGATTAATTATATCTTCTATTTCAATTAATGCATCGCGACGAAAATCTGCCGCAGAGTAACTTTCACTGGGGTCGAGAATGTCAATTAAACGATGAGGCGCTAAGGCTAGCTCATCGGCATCAGGTTTGGCTGAGCCAATATCCATTTGACGATAGATTAATGCCGAATCAACAGAGATAATTTCACAATTATGCTGCTGGGCCATTTCAATTGCTAAAGCCGTTTTTCCTGAAGCGGTTGGCCCCATTAAAAACAATACTTTGGGCTGTTTGAGTTGGTTCACATTAATTCTCTTCTAACCAGGATTGCCATGGCAATGATTTCGCCTTTGATAACTGCATTTGCTGCTGCTCTGCGGTTAATTGGCTATATTGAAGCCACACTTCAGCTGCGGCTGAAAAATGATTTGCTTGCTGTTTTGCCATCCACAACGCCAACGCTTCATCCGATGGCTGCTCTAATTTAATCCAATCTAATAATTCTGGGATCAACACAGCTAATTGGGTATCTCTGAGATATGGGGGCACATTCTTAATTATCAACTGTTGGTAGCGGATTGAAAGGGTTAATCCTAACCTACGTAATAACTGCTCTCGCTCTTCAAGGATAATTTTCCAGTCAACATCGGCTTCAATTGAAACCGGCATTAATAATGGCTGACCCACAAGCCCTGTTGTTATTTTAGTCTGTATCTCTAATTTTGTAACAAAAATAGAAACTTGCGCGATATCAACTAATAAAATCTGCAGACCTGTAACCATCACCCAGAAGCGACCATCAACAATAGACGGCATAGTGATATGCGCAGACAGATTTGTCTCATTAATTTGCGTTAATGAAGAATTTCCAGCTTGGGTTTGCAGTAATTGTCCATAATTAGCGATAGCCGTTGGGGTTATTTCTACCGTGTCAGCTGTTCTACCACCGCTATAGGGATTATTGCCACTGCTTGTAGCTCCTGTGCTTCCGGTAGCTGCATTATGCTGTGGTTGATGGCTTTGGTGTTGATAGCCCTGCGCTGGCACCGACATGCTGCCAAAGCGGCTGCTCGATAACTCTCTAGGTTGATGTAATTGAGTGGCAGATCCCCGACTTTGCGGCATGTCTTGACTTACTTGCTGCCAATTGCTTATTTCTGCCTCTGATGAATGACCAATTTCCTCGCCAATACCAGTTTGCGCGCCTGTAGGTTTGTTAGCTATACCGAGATCTAATTCAGGTATTTGCGCTAAAACAGACTGCAATGCCTGTAAAATAAAGTCATGCACTAATCGGCTTTGATGAAAACGCACTTCATGCTTTGCTGGATGTACATTGACATCAACCTGATGCGGATCCAGCTCAAGCATCAACACATAACCCGGTTGATGCTGAACTTGAAACTGACCAAATGCCTGCTTTACCGCATGGTTAACTAATCGGTCTCGCACTAAACGGCCATTGACATAAAAATAGCAGCTATCAGTCGGTTGTAAGTCATTTGGTGACTGCAAATAACCCGATAATATCAAGCCATCATGCTGGCATTCTAGGTGCAGAGCATGCTCGGCAAAAGCCCGACCACAAATTTTCCCAAGACGCTGTTTGTATTGAATTTCAGTATTGGCCGCTCGATATTGACGCGCCAACTTACCATTATGGGTTAAGGTAAAATGCACATCGGTTCTGGCGATGGCAATGCGTTTTAACCATTCATCAATATGGGTGAATTCGGTTTTATCACTTTTCAAAAAGCGTCGTCTGGCAGGGGTATTAAAGAATAAATCCACCACTTCAATGGTAGTGCCCTTAGGGTGCGCAGCGGGCGTCACTTTAACGTCCATTTGCGAGCCTGCAGCGTAGGCTTGCCACGCTTCAGTTTGCTCAGCAGGTTTTGATGTTAGGCTTAAACGGGAGACAGAGCTAATACTGGCTAAGGCCTCGCCTCTAAAACCAAAACTTAAAATGGCTTCTAAGTCATCAAGGGAGTGTACTTTTGAGGTCGCGTGACGAGATAAGGCTAAGGCTAACTCTTCTTTTGAAATGCCTTTACCATTGTCCCTAATTTTAATGAGCTTACTGCCACCTTTGTCGATTTCGATATCCACCCGGGTTGCGCCAGCATCAAGGCTATTTTCAACCAACTCTTTAACTACAGATGCAGGACGCTCAACCACTTCGCCGGCAGCAATTTGGTTCGCAAGCTGTGGTGGTAAAATTTGAATAGCCATAATTTACGCTCTTGGAATAACCAGCTTTTGGCCTATCCGTAGGACATCTGATTTAAGGTTGTTGGTTTTTCGAATACTGGCTATGCTGACTTTATATCGCTGGGCAATAACCGATAAAGATTCGCCACTTCTTACTGTATGCTTAGTGTTACTCTGTTTAGCCAATAAGGTGCCTGAAGGTGGGTTAGCGGCAAAATATTTCAGCACACCTTTATGGATCGCATTAGCTAACTTTTGTTGATGGTTACCATTTAACAATAACCCTTCTTCTCTAGGGTTAGAGATAAAACCAGTTTCCACCAAAATAGAGGGAATATCAGTCGACTTTAAAACAGCAAAGCTCGCATGCTCTGGTTTACTCTTATGTAGTTTAGTCACTTTACCTAAACCTGATAATACATCACTGGCAATATGATGACTTTCAGCCAGAGAATGGTCCATCGACATATCGATTAGGGTCATCACAAGATACTGTTCACTATCGGAGTTTTGAATTATGTCTCCAACGCCACCTAATAGCTCGGAATGCTTTTCTTTATCCTCAAATACGCGACCAATTTCGGTATTGGCACGGCGCTTTGATAATACCCATACCGATGCCCCATTAGGTTGTGGTGACGTAAATGCATCTGCATGAATAGAAATCAGTAAATCAGCTCGACTATTTCTAGCCAGTTCCGAGCGTTGATTTAAATTGACAAAATAATCGCCAGTGCGGGTCATCACCGCTTTCATTCCTGGTGTTTTATTAATTTCTCGTGCAAGACGTTTGGAGATCTCAAGTACAATCTTTTTCTCATAGGTGCCTTTGGGGCCGATTGAACCAGGATCTTCGCCGCCATGGCCTGCATCGATAGCGACAATCACATCGGTAGAGCGCTTGCTAGTGTGCACCACCGACTGTACCGCTGCACTTTTACTGGCAGAGTTATCTAAATCGACCACTAAACGATTACCGTAAGGGGCTGTCGGTGTCAGGGCAAACAAATTCGGCTTTGCTGGTGAGTTTAAATCAAGCACCACACGTAAAGTGCCTTTTTTGGGAGGGGAACTAATACGCACTTTTTTGATCAACTTGCTGTCTTTAGCAATATCAGCAAGCTTCACATTGGTTGAAGCTTGTTTTAAGTCGATAACCAAACGCTGGGGGTTTGTTAGCACAAAATAGCTATAATCAGGTGCCGAAGACAAATCAAATACCACTCGGGTTGATTGCGGGGCATCCCAAATTCGCACACTTTCAAGTTTATTAGCTGCAACCTGTAAGGAGCAGAATAATAAACATATGAAGATTATAAATCGTGTCATTTTTTCTAGGGTCATTATTATTTTAGTTAATTGACTTATGCTTACTAGCGTTTGTTTTTAAAGCTTATTATGAACTAATTAGTTATAAAGCTTAGCGACAAGCTGATTACCAGCTCCTGTCATGCCAGTGAGCTCCACCTGTCGTTGCTCTCCGTCATAGCTTAAATGAATGGCAACATCGGCTTCAGGTAATAAGCCATGCCCTCTATCTGGCCACTCGATAATACTAATAGTGTTATCAGTAAAGTAATCGCGGATCCCCATAAATTCAAGCTCTTCAGGATCAAGCAAACGATATAAGTCAAAATGATAAATTTGCATTCCCTTGAGCTCATAGGGCTCAACTAGGGTATAGGTTGGACTCTTTACATTGCCATCATGACCTAAACTTTGGATCAAACCACGGCTTAAGGTGGTTTTACCTGCACCGAGATCACCAGTTAAATAAATCACTAATGGGGCTGAAACCCACAAAGATAATTCAACACCAAGATCAATCGTTGCTTGCTCATCTTTAAGATATTTTTTAATCGAAGTCATGTTAACTTACCAGCACTTGGGAGATTAATCATATAAAACTGCAATATAGCTGAGAATACTAACCTCTTAGCCTATTGCGCTATTTGATGGCCTAAAAAAATAAAGCCAGCTTGATAGCTGGCTCTATATATAAATATTAACATAAAATTGACGCTGGAAAACCGGATTTTAGATATCTTCCATCCGTAATGCGCTATGTACCATACGTTTCTGCTGGGTTTTCTCCACACGAACTAAATCTAATAAAGCATCTTTGATTTCAGTGACCTCAGTGCTGTTAGCGGTTTTTTCTAAAAAACCAATCAAACGGTTTTCTAAATCAAGATGCATCTCGAGTACATCATCTTCACTCATATTGGCTGCTAGAGTCGAGTCTTGGCAGCGTTTTTCAAAGTCTTCGAAGGTGATGTCTTTATACCAAGTTTCAAGCATACGCTTTGGTGCTTCATCAATATAATTTTCAATACTGTCATGCACATGCTGTTGGTGTTGCTGTAGATATTCCAACATCATTTTTACTCTTGTAGAGTCTGCATTGCGGTGTAGTCGGCCATAAAGCTGACCCATGTCTAAGCGTGACTTGGCAATGAACTCAAGCACTTCACTTAATTGTTGGATACGCATAATAAACACTCCATCTGTCACCGCCCTTTGGCGGTCAGTAAAAATAAGATTGTAAAAGCTTGTATTTATTATGGTTGAAAAAAAGTTGAGAATATTTGAGCGAGTTCATATTTTGCATATAAAAAACAAGTAATTTAGCAACAATGAAACAACACCCAGCTACAGCACCCTAAACAATGCATAAATATTGTGCAAGCGGGGGGGGGGGGGGGGAAACCCCAACATTTTTAACCCCAGGCTAAAAAGCCCCCCCCGGGTGGTTAAAAAAAACGGGTTACAAAATATTCCCAAAACCGTGCCAAAAAAAAAGGTAAAC
>NZ_JAUORC010000020.1:0-102474 GCF_030547465.1 Shewanella sp. 5_MG-2023 | reverse complement strand
CGACTCATTTAAAGCTAGCTTTCCAGCTTCAACCAATCTTGTGGTTTAAGGTAGCGCTCGTATAGCTCCGCCTCTTGGGAGCCTTCTTCTGGGGTAAAGCCATATTCCCAGCGAACTAATGATGAAGCATAGACATTAGAATCGATTCCGCCCCGACACCAATCTGTCGACTAAATTATACCGACTCATTTAAAGCTAGCTTTCCAGCTTCAACCAATCTTGTGGTTTAAGGTAGCGCTCGTATAGCTCCGCCTCTTGGGAGCCTTCTTCTGGGGTAAAGCCATACTCCCAGCGAACCAAGGGCGGCATAGACATCAAAATAGACTCAGTGCGACCACCGGTTTGTAAGCCAAATAAAGTGCCACGGTCATAAACCAAATTAAACTCAACATAACGGCCTCGACGGTACAGTTGGAACTGGCGCTCATCATCGTTATATTCAAGATCTTTATTACGCTCAACAATCGGCGAATAAGCCGTTAAGAAACCATTACCCACGGCTTGCATAAACTCAAAACTCTTATCAAAACCAGGCTCATTGAGATCATCAAAGAATAATCCACCGACCCCACGGGTTTCATTACGATGAGGCAAAAAGAAGTATTCATCACACCACTTTTTATATTTGGGATAAACCTCATCACCAAATGGGGCGCAAATATCGGCCGAGGTTTGATGCCATGAAACCACATCTTCTTCAAATGGATAGTAAGGAGTTAAATCAAACCCGCCACCAAACCACCATACGGGATCAGCGCCATCTTTATGGGCAATAAAAAAGCGCACATTCGCATGAGTTGTAGGAATAAAAGGATTTTTAGGATGGATAACCAATGACACGCCCATAGCTTCAAAGCTACGTCCAGCTAGCTCTGGACGATGCGCGGTGGCTGATGCCGGCATTGCTGCGCCCATCACATGGGAGAAGTTAACACCAGCTTGTTCAAATACATGGCCTGCGGTCATCACCTTACTGGTGCCACCACCACCTTCGGCGCGCTCCCACGATTCCGCTTGAAAGCTGGCCTTTCCATCTAATGCTTCTAAACCAGCACAGATATTGGCTTGTAGGGATAACAGGTACTGCTTTACGACTGCGGCATCAGGCATTGCCATATCAAATTCCTTATTGTTTATTCGATTATTTTTATTAAATTACTGTCCGTTACGTAATATTTTGCCGCTACGAGCATCGATAATGGTTGAAGGCTGGCGCTGAGCACCAAGATCACCAGTTATCACAGCCGCAACAGTAGTGGAAAAAGTATCTTGAATTTCTGCTATGGTCAGTGCGGGCGCATGACCGGCTAAATTAGCACTAGTTGAAACAATGGCTTTATTAGTGGCGTCACATAATGCTTTTACCACTGGATGAGCCGAAACTCGCACCGCAATGGAATCAAACTCGCCACATAATAATTGGCTAACCTCTGACTTAATTGGCATCACAAAGGTAAAAGGCCCTGGCCACTTACTAAAGGCAAAGGCAAGTTGTGCCTCTGTGAGTTGTGATTCATCAATATAGGGCTGCAGTTGTTTATAGTCGCTGGCAACTAGGATAACGCCCTTTTGCCAAGGACGTTGTTTGATTTCAAGTAACTTTTGAATAGCTGATAGGTTATCAGGATCGCAGCCAAGGCCATAAACGGCTTCAGTGGGATAAGCAAACACCTCTCCTTGCTCAAACACTTCAGTAACATCTGTTGGATGCAACAATTGCATGAAATACCCTTTAATCTTATAAATTATCGATAAATTATACAGACAATAAGGATATGAACAAATACTGATATAAGGCGAATAGAGTCAAAAAAGTTATATTGGACGCTTATATTTACATGATTTCTGCGGGCATTCTAAACGGCTTCCAGCTGCGCCCTTACGCTCAACTAAAATACCAAAATTACATTCAGGGCAAGATTCATTATGGGGCGGAAAATTCACTAAGTACTTACATTTAGGGTAAGTATTACAGGCAAAAAAGGTTTTACCAAAGCGACTGGTACGAGATTCTAAATGGCCTTTTTTACAATGGGGGCAGTTGATAACCTCTGCATTTTCATCGTGATCGTGTTTTTCAATGTGAGTACATTGTGGATAGTGAGTACAGCCAATAAAAATACCAAAACGGCCAGACTTAACTGCCAGCTCATTGCCACACTCTGGGCATTCAGAGCCTTCTATCACTTGAGTTTCAATGGACTCATGTTGAACTAGAGGCCGCGTAAAGTCACAAGTAGGATAATTATTACAGCCTATGAATCCACCATGTTTACTATTTTTAACTGACAACTCACAGCCACACTTTGGGCAGAGTTCAAACTCTTTCTCCAAAGCATGCTCGTGCACAGTAAACAATTGCTGATCGATTTTAGACATTTTACTCTCAATATTACATAAAGGTGTCACCCTATTCAGGTTACACAGGGATGACAAAATAGCCAAGCTGACGATCAAAAAAGGAGGCCTAGCCTCCTTATTTAGTTAACTCATGACAATAGGTTTAAAGACTTAAGAATGTAACCGCCCATCAGGCTGTTCAAAAATAAGATCTTCCATTTGCTCATAAGCAGACTCGTTGCCTGGTACATTAAATAACACCATCAACACCACCCACTTTAAATCTTCCAAGATTAGGGTGGTTTCATCTAGCGCCATCACCCGTTCGATGACCATTTCACGGGTTTCAACACTGAGCACTTGGATTTGTTCAAGAAACAATAAAAACCCACGGCACTCAACATCCAATTTATCCATTTCATCTTTGGTATAAATACGGAATGACTGCTGGGCATGATTGCACAAGTAAGGTTTATCACCTTCTTGTAAATCAGCCAATCTTTCTAGCCAAGACAGGGCTTTCAAAATATCTGCTTGATGAAAACCTGCTCGGGTTAACTCTTTGGTAAGCTCATCTTCGTCAACTAATAGCTCTACTTCGCTATGAACATAGTTTTCAAAAAGGTACATGAGGATATCAAACATGGTTATCTCCTCTCTAATCTGACGTAACCACCAGGCACTTGTGCCACCTGGCCCTGTAATTCAAGTTCAAGCATTTCAACTAACACCAGATCTATCGACTTTCCACTATGCTCGACTACTGCATCTAAACTAGTAGCCTCATAACCTACACTAGCTAACAGCGCAGAAAATGGCAAATTTGTTGTATTATCTGCTATATGGTGACGATTAGCGACATTTTCAAGGTAAAACTGCGTCAATGCGGACAATTCTTCAACAACATCTGTTGCACATTCTACCAATTTAGCGCCATTTTTTAACAAGTCATGGCAACCTTGGTTATAGCCACCGAGCACCGAGCCGGGCACTGCAAACACTTCTCGATTTTGCTCCATCGCCAAGCGCGCACTGATCAACGAGCCACTTTTGCGCGTTGCCTCCACAACAATCGTGCCCAGTGATAAACCACTAATAATGCGATTTCGCCGAGGAAAGTTACCTGCATAGGGGCCAACCTGCGGCCAAAACTCACTCAGTACACAACCTTGATGCTGGATTTGGTGATACAAATTGCTATGGCGTTTAGGGTAAATACATTCAACACCAGTACCTAATACCGCAAGTGTTACGCCATTACTGTCTACTGCTCCTTTATGGGCTGCACCATCAATCCCAGCCGCCATACCGCTGGTTATTGAAAAGCCCATCTGAACCATCTCTGTGGCTAACGCCTTTGCCATATTCAAACCACCAACGGATGCATTGCGACTCCCCACCATGCCAATTGAAGGTCGTAGCAAGGCTTCGAGTTGGCCTTTAATAAATAACACTCCGGGAGGATCTGATATTTGTTGCAGTAATGCGGGGTAGTCAGGGTCTGACAAAGTAACAATGTGATGTTGCGGGGATAGATTAAGCCACTCAATGGCCAAATCAACTTTATCAAAATCAATTTGGCATTGAGACAGCAGCTTTGCCGATAATGGCAAAGACTGCTTTTCAAACTCTAAACGTTGCCGTAATTCCTCAACATCCATTTGAGTTAATAATTGTTGAATCCGGGCGGGTCCTAGCCCGGATACTGCACAAACAACTAGCCAGTCGACCAGTTTATTATCGATTACTCGCCTTTTAACTCAGTCGTCTTAGGGGTGACTAACTTATCGTCAACTCGCACAGGACGTTCATTGGCAATAATAATCGCCATACTGGTCTTTTCGAAAACTTTAAACACCATTAACTTGCCATGGAAAATATCAGGCATGGTAATAGCATTATCGTCAGATATTTTGGCTTTTAAGTTGTCGTAAGCACTACGATCAATGGTTGATACCGGCATGCCGTCACTATTGATGACAATGGTTTCACCATTGCGATAAATACCAAACACATGACCGGTGTCGATACCATCAACAGCCCCTTTATCAAGATAAACGATATCTAGCTTGCCAACTTCACGAATATCTTTCTCAATGGCTAACACGTTAGCAGGCACAGACTCTGGCGCCGCTTTAGGAATAAAGTAAGCTGACATCAGCGCTTCATCTTCTACCGGTGCAACTTTAAAACCGGCTTTCGATTCGCGTAAGTTACTCAGTAATTGCACTTTTGAAATGTCGCCAGATTCAATCACTCGACCACTGGCAGTCAAAATAATTTCTTGCCCTAGTAACTCGCTATTTTCTTTATCAAAAAACTCTCTACCTTCTTGGTATACCGCCAGCTTTTCACCAACAGGTAAATTGGCATTAATATAAACCACATCTCCTACTGTATGATGACGAGATGGACTTTCACCAGCAAGGATCATTGGCAAGCCATCAAGCCATTCTGGGTCTACGATTCGGTTTTGCACCAAATAAGGCTGGATCAGTGATAAATCAATAGCAGGGATTGGACCACCTTTGTCGCTAATGCGCCCTTCAGGGCCTTTTTTGATATGCTGCTTTAATACTAACCGTGGTTGTCCATCGATAAACACTAAGGTGAGTCGATCGCCAGGATAAATTAAATGCGGGTTCGCAATCTGTGGATTTGCGCCCCATAATTTAGGCCAACGCCAAGGATCGTCTAAGAAAAAGGCTGATATATCCCACAGCGTATCGCCTTTTTTAACGATATATGAATCGGGGTGACCAGACTTTAATGTTAATTTATCAGCCAAAACCAAGGTTGAGGCTATGGTACTTAGTGTCAAAAACGCGAGTAAAAATATCCGTTTCATGGTTCATTCCATGTGTTTAGCTCTTTATTAGAGCTTTTGCTGTTATTGATAGTCAGTAAGGATTAAAATTAACCCATTAACCAAGCCAGTATAGCTAACTGGCTGAAATTTGACAGACTTGTTAAGAGTTTATATATGCCATTATTAAAAGTTTTACGTTTTCCAGATGAAAGATTACGCACAGTTGCTAAGCCTGTCACCGATTTTGGTGAGGTTTTGCAAACCCAAATAGATAACATGCTTGAAACAATGTACGAGGAAAAAGGCATTGGACTTGCGGCTACTCAGGTAGATTTCCATCAACAATTAATTGTGATGGACCTGCAGGATGAAGTTGAGCGTCCGACCATTTTCATTAATCCTGAGATTGTCAGCAAAAGCGGCGAGTTCACTAATGAAGAAGGCTGTCTTTCGGTTCCGGGCATTTACGCTAAAGTTGATCGTGCTGAATTTGTTACCTTAAAAGCCCAAGATCGTCACGGTAAAGAGTTTACGGTTGAAGCGGATGAGCTATTTGCCATCTGTCTACAGCACGAAATGGATCATTTAAAAGGCAAGTTGTTCGTCGATTACTTGTCAAAAATGAAACGTGACCGTATCAAGACTAAACTTGAGAAAGAAGCCCGTTTAGAAGCAAAAGAAGCATAGGACTCCATTTGAAACCGTTAAATATTATCTTTGCTGGCACGCCAGACTTTGCCGCTTTACATTTGCAGGCACTTATTAATTCCGACCACAATGTGATTGCGGTGTATTCGCAGCCAGATAGACCTGCGGGCCGTGGCAAAAAACTGCAAGCAAGCCCGGTAAAGCAGCTTGCTGTTGCCAACGATATCCCTGTATATCAGCCGCCATCATTACGCAAAGAGGATGCCCAAGCAGAGCTTGCTGCCTTAAACGCTGACATTATGGTCGTCGTTGCATACGGATTAATCCTGCCAAAGATAGTATTAGATACGCCAAAACTGGGTTGTATTAATGTACACGGTTCTATATTGCCTCGCTGGCGTGGCGCCGCGCCAATCCAGCGCGCGCTTTGGGCTGGTGACAGCGAAACTGGCGTCACGATTATGCAAATGGATATCGGTTTAGATACTGGTGACATGTTACTTAAAACGTCGCTTAAAATTGAAGACACCGACACTTCTGCAACCTTGTATAGCAAATTAGCCGAACAAGGACCGCCAGCGTTAATAGAAGCGCTTGAAGGTTTAAGCAAAGGCACCCTCGTTGCTGAACAACAAGATGAATCTTTAGCTAACTATGCTGAAAAGTTATCTAAAGAAGAAGCTCAAATAGATTGGACTAAGCCTGCGAAACAATTATGGCAAGAAATTCGCGCCTTTAACCCTTGGCCAGCTAGTCATTTTAGCCACCAAGGCAATACCATCAAGGTATGGCAAGCGAGTTACAACAATGCTGTTGATAGTAATGGCACTAATGCCACACCTGGTACCGTACTAGACAGCAATAAGCAAGGTGTCACCGTCGCTACAGGCGAAGGCTCTTTGCAGCTACAAGTCATGCAATTACCGGGTAAAAAGCAAATGCCTGTCGCAGATATTCTTAACTCACGCGCAGACTGGTTTGCCCCAGGGGTAAACTTTAACCCAGTCGCGAAAGAAGACAATGAGGCACAGCCATAATGAATGTTAGAGCGCTCGCAGCCAAAGCCATTTTCAATGTACTTGAGAAAGGCATTTCACTATCGGTGGCCTTGCCAGATCAACAACAACATCTCGAAAATGGTAAAGACAAAGCCCTATTAGCAGAACTTTGTTATGGCGTAATGCGTCAACTGCCACAACTGGATAAATGTGTCAGTGACTGCTTAAGCAAACCCTTTAAAGGTAAGCAGCGTATATTGCACCAATTATTATTGGTGGGTTGTTATCAGCTTTACTTCACTCGAATTCCTGCTCATGCGGCCATTTCAGAAACCGCTGAAGCCTGCCGCCAAATGAAATTTGATGGTTTAGTTAAAGTGGTTAATGGTGTTCTTCGTAATATTCAACGTAAAGAAGCACCACTAAATACTGACAACGACACCCTGAAATACAATACTCCTGCTTGGTTTATTAAACGCCTAAAATCGGCCTACCCAGATCAATGGCAACAAGTTATTGAGCAAAGCCATCAACGCCCACCAATGTGGCTGCGCAACAATCAGCTATCACAAACCCGTGAGCAATACTTAGCGCTACTTGCTGAACAAGAAGTAGAAGCCAGTGCCGGTGCGAGTGATGATGCGATTTTACTTGCTAGTCCAACAGATGTAATGCGATTACCCGGTTTTGCTGAAGGCTCAGCCTCAGTACAAGATGGGGCCGCGCAGTGGGCAGCAACGCTATTAGCACCAGAAACTAATGAACTGGTTCTTGATGCCTGTGCTGCACCCGGCGGAAAAACCTGCCATCTAATAGAAACTGCGCCAAACATTAGTCTAGTCGCGGTAGATTTTGATGAAAAACGCTTAGAGCGTGTGCAACAAAATCTGGACAGATTACAATTAAAAGCGCAAGTTATTCATGGTGATGCAGCCAATATTGATACTTGGTGGCAAGGTGAAAAGTTTGACAGGATCTTATTAGATGCCCCTTGCTCTGCAACCGGTGTCATTCGTCGCCACCCTGACATTAAGTGGCTACGTAAAAACAGTGATATTGATGAACTGGCTTTACTGCAACAACAAATCATTGATCATTGCTGGAAATGGCTGAAACCCGGCGGCACCATCCTTTATGCCACTTGCTCAATTTTGCCAGAAGAAAACAGCCAGCAAATAGAGCAATTTTTACAAAGAACAAGCGATGCGACATTAGTACCAATCGCCCAACAATCATCTGCTGATGATATTGGTTGGCAATTGCTACCAGGCCAAAACAATTGTGATGGCTTTTACTACGCACGTTTAGTTAAAGCGCTTTAAGCTCGTTTAGTAGGGATACCCGCACAGCAATGAAAATTATTATTTTGGGCGCAGGCCAAGTTGGCGGCACACTGGCTGAAAACCTCGTCGGTGAAAATAACGACATCACCTTAGTGGATAATAACCGCGCCAGAGTTAAATACTTACAAGATAAATTCGATTTGCAAACCGTCATCGGCCATGGTGCTCACCCGAGCACCTTAAAAAGGGCCGGCGCAGAAGATGCCGATATGCTAATTGCAGTCACCAATAGTGATGAATGCAATATGGCTGCATGCCATATTGCATACAGCTTATTTGGCACCCCAACCAAAATAGCCCGGATCCGCTCAGAAGCTTACCTTGAGCAGCGCGACAAATTGTTCATCAATACCGAAGTTAAAAACAGTGACACCAAATTACGTGGTGGCTTTGTTATTGATGAATTGATTGCCCCAGAGCAACTTGTTACCGCCTATATTGAACGTTTAGTGCAATACCCTGGCGCACTGCAAGTACTCGAGTTTGCTAAAGGCAAATTAAGCCTAGTGGCCATTAAGGCTTATTATGGTGGGCCATTAGTGGGTAACGCGCTGGCAACGCTGCGTGAACATATGCCGAATATTGATACCCGGGTCGCGGCTATTTTCCGTAAAGGCAAAGCGATTATGCCCCGCGGTACCACCATTATCGAAGCCGATGATGAAGTGTTTTTCGTTGCCGACACCCGCCATGTGCGAGCGGTGATGAGTGAAATGCAAAAGCTGGATAATTCTTACCGTAATATCATGATCGCCGGTGGTGGTAATATTGGTTATGGCCTTGCAAAAAGATTACAAAAAAAGCACTCAGTCAAACTCATTGAACACAGTTTAGAGCGCGCAGAAAGCCTGTCAGAAAGGTTAGAAAACTGCACAGTATTTAACGGTGATGCATCGGATCAAGAGTTACTGCAAGAAGAGCACATTGACCAAACAGATGTGTTTATAGCTGTCACCAATGATGACGAAGCTAACATTATGTCGGCGCTATTAGCTAAGCGAATGGGCGCCAAAAAAGTCATGGTGCTTATTCAACGTGAAGCCTATGTGGATATTGTCCAAGAAGCCAATATCGATATTGCAATTTCACCGCAGCAAACCACCATTTCAGCCTTACTGACCCATATCCGCCAAGGCGATATTTGTAATGTTTACTCATTACGTCGCGGCGCAGCTGAAGCTATCGAAGCCATTGCCCATGGCAGTTCTTCCACCTCAAAAGTGGTCGGCAAGCAAATCAGCGACATAAAATTACCCCCAGGAACGACCATTGGCGCTATCGTTAGAAATGATGAAGTGATTATGGGTCATGATAAAACCGTCATTGAAGAAGGAGATCATGTGATTCTATTTTTAGTAAATAAAAAGTTCATTGGCGATGTAGAAAAGCTGTTCCAACCGAGCGCGTTTTTCTTCTAGCGTCACCAATAATGGCACTATGCTGAATTTAAAACCGCTACTGTTTGTCATTGGCGCTTTTTTATCTATTCTCACTGGCTTCATGCTGGTGCCAATGGCTTTTGCGCTGTTTTATCATGAAGAAACTATCGGCGCATTTATGATGTCCGGGTTGTTTAGCGGCCTCGTTGCGATTTTATGTATTCAAGCTGGCCGCAGCAGCGACGTTAACCTTAATATCCGCGATATGTTTTTTCTCACCAGCATGACTTGGCTGGTAGTCAGTTTATTTGCCGCCTTACCTTTCACCCTTTACCACGGTATTAACTATACCGACGCCTTTTTCGAAACCATGTCCGGCATCACCACCACAGGCTCAACTGTGCTGTCAGGCTTAGACGACATGGACCACAGCATTTTAATTTGGCGATCCCTATTACAATGGCTTGGTGGGATCGGTTTTATTGTCATGGCGGTAGCCATTCTGCCTTTTCTCAATGTCGGTGGTATGCGCCTGTTTCGCACCGAGTCGTCAGACTGGAGCGACAAAACCACTCCACGGACCCAACACATGGCCAAATACCTTTTTGAGGTCTATGTTGTGCTTACCGTGTTATGTGCCTTGGCCTACCACTTGTCGGGGATGCATTGGTTTGAAGCCATTAATCATGCCATGACCACACTGTCTACTGGCGGCTATTCAACGTCTGATAGCTCAATGTCAGCTTTTACTCCAGCAGCCCATTGGGTCGCAATTGTGTTTATGGCTGCAGGAGGCTTGCCGCTGCTGATGTTTGTACAAAGCATTCAGCAAAAAACCTTAAAGATATGGAATGACGAACAAGTTAAAGGCTTTATAAAATTTATCATCTTGGTGTCGGTAACCCTTGGCTTTTGGCTTTGGTTCAAATCAGATATGGCACTGCACGACGCCATGCGCCTATCTGGGTTTAACGTCATCTCAGTGGTTACAACGACTGGCTATGGCTTAACCGATTATCAGGCATGGGGCGCTTTTGCCAGTATCAGTTTTTTATTTCTGATGTTTGCTGGTAGCTGCTCCGGCTCGACCTCTGGTGGGATTAAAATATTTCGCTTTCAGATTTCACTTAAAGTCATGCTCCAGCAATTAACTCAACAAGTCCATCCTCAAGCTGTAGTCAGTAAGCGCTATAATCATCGCGTCATTGATAATGATATTATTCGCTCAATTATGGCCTTTATCATGCTGTTTTTGATTGTGATTATATTACTTGCGGTGACCTTGGTGCTCACAGGCTTAGATCCTGTAACCAGTATTTCAGGCGCCATTACTGCGGTAACTAATGTCGGCCCAGGTCTTGGGCCTGTTATTGGGCCTGCGGGTAATTTTGCCAGCTTACCGGATACCGCTAAATGGGCGCTGGCTTTTGGAATGTTATTGGGGCGATTAGAAATCATTACCGTGGCGGTACTGTTCGCCCCCAAATTTTGGAAGTACTAATTAGACGCACTAGCTTGAAGTACTAACGTAACAAGCTAACTCAAAGAGCTAGCTTGCGACCGCTGTAACCCCAAGGCTGACTACATGATCGGCATACACTTTCACATCTTCCCAATCAGTGTAATCAATCACGCTCTTAGGATCAGTCGGGCCGTCAGTCATTTTCATAATTAAGCGAATCGCCAAGCTGTCATACCAAGTCCACGATGGGTAATTCACTTTACCTGCAATGATTTTGACATCTTGTGGCTGCCAAGGTGAAAGCTCAATAAACTTTTGTAGGTATTTATTATTTTCTGGAATGCGTTTTTCAGGCTTACGCGCCACAACGTTGACACAGAAAAAGCTATTGGGCTTGCTGCTCAGCTGTTGTTGGTAACGATTAACAAATTCAAATACCGACTTATGATAAGAACCATATAAAACACAAGCCCCTAACGCAATAACATCATAGCTTGCCCAATCAATGTCAGCATGGTTATTATCAAGAATATTGACCACATCACACTGATGACCGTTATGGACAATCTGCTCTGCAATTGCACGACTAATTTGTGCAGTATGCCCACCTCTTGAATAATAAATAACTAAAGTTTTTGCCATTTCAACACCGATTGTTGCTTGAATAAGCAGCCATTGTTACAAAAAAGGCTATTATAATCGTGCTCTTTGATCACAAATTAGAAACGTCTCATATAATTAGATGATAAAATTGAGATCTAAGTTCGCCAGCAGTATGATGAATCTGAGTATTAAATCAGTAATAGGTAAATAAATGTCTAAAAATATTGATGTAGAGTCGATGCTAGGTAATGCCGAGATGGCAGCCAAATGGCTAAAAGCGATTGCTAATCCTTATCGATTGATGATTTTGTGTTTACTGCTGGAAAAAGAACGCAGTGTCACTGAATTAAATGAAACGGTGCCATTAAGCCAATCAGCATTATCTCAACACCTTGCAGTCATTCGAGCCCAAGATTTAGTCAATACTCGTAAAAGCTCACAGAACGTGTATTACACCCTAAAAAATGCTGAAGTGACTGAAGTTATCTCAATTTTGCATCGTTTATATTGCGCAGCTTAATAAGCCTTAACGACTATTAAGCTGAATAAAGTCATTGGCAAACTCATCGACTTTATTCCAATCGGTAAACTCATAAGTACCTGTGATATCTGTTGGCCCTTTGGTCATCCACATGATAAAGCGGATCATCACTCTATCCATGGTGCGATACTTCGGGTAATCTATCTTCCCTGCAAACACGCCTAATAAGTTAGGCTGCCATTGAGATAATTGCAGAAACTTTTGCATATACGGATTGGTTTCAGGGGTATTTTTAAGGGGCTTTCGAGCAACAACATTTACCGTAAAAAATGCGCTTTTCATTGAGGACAAGCTGCTCAGGTTTGCCTGTATGAACTCATAAAGCTCAGGTCGATGTTTGCCATAACGAATGCTGGCGCCTATGAGTACCTTGTCAAAGTCCGTGAGTGGTAACGACTTTGCTTCAACAAGAGAAACCAAAGTCACCTGTTCGCCAGCCTCTTCTAGCATCAACTTAAGCTTGTTACAAATAGACAAAGTTTGTCCATCGACTGTCGAATATATCATGATGCTTTTAAGCATATCTCTTCCTTTTAATCGACGATTTCCTCAACAGTAATAAGCGCTAAATACCCATTGAAAATAGCTAGCTCATTAGTTTTTCCAAAAAGTCGGCGTAAATAACACTAACAAGGTAAACACCTCTAAACGGCCAAATAGCATGGCCAGTACCAACACCCATTTAGCCCCATCAGTCACGCTGGCATAGTTACTGGCCACCTCTCCTAAGCCTGGGCCTAGATTATTAATACTGGCAGCTGTTGCACTAAAGGCGGTAATGGCGTCCATTTCCATTGCCATTAATAGCACCATACAAATGACAAACACTAAGGCATACGCAGAGAAAAATCCCCATACCGCATCAATGACACGATCAGGCAAAGCAGACTTACCAATTCGAATCGAATACATGGCCTTAGGGTGTATTAAACGCTTCATTTCACGAGAGCCTTGTAGCAACAAGAGCACAAAGCGGATCACTTTCATGCCGCCCCCGGTAGAGCCAGCACAACCACCAATAAAACTAGAAAAGATTAATAATATAGGCAAAAACAATGGCCAAGAGTTAAAACTTTCGGTGCCAAAACCAGCCGTAGTGGATATCGACACCACCTGGAAAAAAGCATAATCTAAGGTCTGCTCTGGCGAATCATATATGCCAGCATTATATAAAGTCGCGAAACAAATAGCGGTTAATACCAATTGAATACCAATTAAGGCTTTAAATTCAGCATCACGAAAATAGACTTTAAAATTAATCCCCCGCCAACTGAACGCGGCGAAATGCAGGCTAAAGTTAACAGCCGCAATCAGTAAAAACACCGCACAAATAACATTGATCAGCGGGCTATTAAAATAGCCAATACTGGCATCATGAGTTGAGAAACCACCAATAGCAATGGTCGAGAATGAATGACAAATAGCATCAAAGGCGCTCATGCCAGCAAAATAAAATGCTGTCGCACAAGCCACAGTTAATAATAAGTAGATATACCAAAGCGCCTTGGCGGTCTCGGCAATACGCGGTTTCATCTTACTGTCTTTTACCGGCCCGGGTATTTCAGCTTTATAGAGCTGCATACCACCAATACCTAACAGCGGCAAAATGGCTACCGCGAGCACAATGATCCCCATGCCACCCATCCACTGCAGCAGATGTCGATAAAACAATATCGCTTTGGGTAAATCATCGAGGCCGACAATCACGGTGGCCCCTGTGGTAGTCAACGCTGAAAAGGATTCAAAGAAGCTGTCTGTCCAACTTAAGTCGGGCTCGGTAGAAAAGATAAATGGTAGTGCCCCGATGGAGCCCAGTACCGTCCAAAACATCACCACAATCAAAAAGCCTTCGCGGGTGCGCAAATCGCCTTTTTGAGCCCGGTTTGGATACCAAAGTAAAAAACCTAAAAATAAACTGACGCAAAACGCCTGTATAAATGCAGTACCGCCGCCATCTTTATAAAAAATGGCGACTAATGCAGGTGGCAGCATAGTGATAGAAAATAATCCCATCAGCAGGCCAGTGATTCTAATAATTGTTTTATATTGCACTGTGTTTATATCGCATAGGTTTTATTTTGCACTAATTTGAGAGCATCGTTGTTAATGCCGCCCAAGACTCGGGCGCGCTAATAAGCCATAACACCTCAGCTAATCACATCTTTAAAGATCAGCGATTAACAATTGAGCTTATTATCGTTATGACTTTGTATTTTGGCATACTTTTTACACTCATCAAACGTTAAACTTTGCCTTAAGCTGACCTTGGGTTTGGGTGGCCAGCTCACGATTAAAGTCATCATGAAATGCTTTGGCAATTTCAAATTCAATTTCGATAACATCAGTAAAGACTTTATTGCTGATAACACCATCAAATTGATTAACCAAATATTCAATTTGATTAAGTTGCGGGTAACTGCAACTCAGCTTAGTACTATAGCGAATATATTTAGTTTTGGTCTCAAGTTCGGTTAAACCAGACTTGATCCCCGATGAGTAAGCCCGCACTAAGCCACCCACGCCTAACTTAGTGCCGCCAAAGTAGCGCACTACAATAGCGCCAATCTCACCAATATTTGAACCTTGTAACGTTGCTAACATCGGCCGACCAGCACTGCCTGCAGGCTCGCCATCGTCGCTGCTGCCAATGGCAATACTATTTTGCGGATCGGACGCCACAAAAGCATAGCAATAATGGTTAGCGCCCGGGTATTCCAGCCTCATGTTAGTAAGCGCACACTTCAACTCTAATTCACTACTACAGTGAAACAGCACAGTGATAAATCGACTGTGCTTGATATCTTCTTCGATGGTGAGTGTTTGATTGGGTATTTGGTATTGTTCAGTCAATGAGACCTAGCTCTCGGGTCATGTTTTCGTTTCTATCTTGGTGCACAATAACATTATCTTCAATTCGAATGCCGCCAAAAGGTCTTAATTCGTCGACTTTATCCCAATTTATTTGCGATTGTCGCCGATCGGCTTTTAGTCCTGCCAGTAACGAGTCGATAATATATATCCCCGGTTCAATAGTAAAAACTTGGTTAGCGGCGATTTCACGGGTGCAACGTAAAAATGGATGCCCAGCTGGTGTCGGAATATGGGTGCCTGCTTCATCACCTAAAAAGCCGCCCATATCGTGTACTTGTAACCCCAGCATGTGGCCTAAACCATGGGGGCAGAAAACACTGGTAATCCCCTGCTCGACCAAGCCTTGAGCATCACCTGTTGCCAAATTAAAGTCCAACATCAAATTAGCCAGTTTTGCATGAAAACGTAAGTGTAAATCAGGGTATTTAACCCCAGGCTTCATCATATCGACTAGTGACAACTGCAACTTGTTCATCTCCACAATCAACTCGTAGAAACTATTTTTCTCAAAAGAGTAAGTACGGGTAATGTCAGATGCATAACCATTATAGTTAGCGCCCGCATCGATTAAGAATGATAACCGTGGTGACGGGATTTGATGCTCTAATACGGTGTAATGCAATATCGCCGCATTTTGGTTAAGGGCAACAATATTGCCATAGGGTACTTCGTTTTCAGTTTGGCCAATGGCGGATAAATACTGCTGCTGAATTTCAAACTCGCTGCCACCATTATAAAAAGCATTCTTAGCCGCTAAGTGGCCTTTTATTGCAGTTTGGTTAGCGCGGCGCAAACATTCCAGTTCGTACTGGGTTTTATCGGCGCGGTGATAATGCAGGTAATTCATTACCGCATCAGGATTACAGCAACTGATGCCGAGCACTTCAGCCACATCAATATGCTCACCAATATATGCCCAGTGCGATAAATCAGCCGGTAATAATTGCGCCACTTGGTCTGCTTTAGTCAGCAATTTAATCTCAAAATGTTCAGCCCAAAAATCATTGGGTTCATCACTGACTTTATGCCAAAAATCCACCGGGCGATAAAATATCAGCTGCGGTTTATCAACTCCGTTAGCGACAACCCAACAATTGGGGTTATCAAGCACAGGTAACCAGGCTTTAAACTGTGGATTAACTTTAAATGGGTAACTTAAATCATCAAGAAACTGGCGATGAGCCTGGCCTGAGTGAATAACTAACCCATCAAGCTGTTCACTTTGTGTTATTTCGGCAACACGGCGATTTAGTTCTGCAATGTGTGCATGATAAAAATGAGCAAGCTGATCCATTATTTCAGTCCCTGTAATGATTTTTTGTTATGAAAGAACTTGTGAAGTGTATCACAAAGGGCAAAATTGACTCTAGCTGCCAATTATTTAAACGGACGTTTAAATTGGGTGTTGTATTTTATTTCATTTCGTCGCACACTGTTTGGCAACTGGTCAAATGATGGCCGTCGCTGCTGTGAAAACAAAGCTAGATAACAACACAGTGATTGTGATGTAGAAGTCGCTTTTAGCAAAAAGGAAGCAAGCAATGATCTACCAAAGTCCTACGATTCAAGTTGAGTTATTAGAGGATAATATTGCCAAGCTGTGCTTTAACGCACCAGGTTCGGTAAATAAATTCGATAAAGAAACTCTTTCTTCATTAGATGCTGCATTAGAAAGCATCAAGCAAAACACCAACATACAAGGCCTACTGGTTACCTCTGGTAAAAGTACCTTTATCGTTGGCGCTGATATCACAGAATTTTTAGGTTTATTTGAGCAAGATGATGCCACCTTATTATCTTGGGTCGAACAAGCCAGCGCAGTATTTGATAAACTTGAAGACTTACCATTCCCAACAGCTTCTGCTGTAAATGGTTTTGCATTAGGTGGCGGTTGTGAAGCTATCCTTGCGACTGACTTACGCATCGCTGACACCAACGCCCGTATAGGCTTGCCAGAAACCAAGCTTGGTTTAATCCCAGGTTTTGGTGGTACTGTGCGCTTACCTCGTGTGATTGGTGCTGACAACGCACTAGAATGGATCACCACAGGTAAAGATCAACGCCCAGAGGCTGCTTTAAAAGTTGGCGCTATTGATGCGGTTGTTGCACCTGAAAATTTAGAAGCTGCTGCTCTACAAATGCTAAAAGATGCCATCAACGAAAAGTTAGATTGGCAGTCTCGCCGCGCACGTAAACTTAAACCACTTACATTGCCAAAGCTTGAAGCCATGATGTCGTTTGCAACGGCTAAAGGCATGGTCTTTAAAGTTGCAGGTAAACATTACCCTGCACCTATGATGGCAGTTAACGTTATTGAACAAGCTGCAACACTTGATCGCGCAGAAGCGCTAAAAGTAGAAAATAAAGCTTTCATCAAATTAGCGAAAACTGAAGTTGCCACGGCATTAATTGGCATTTTCTTAAACGACCAGTTCGTTAAAGGTAAAGCTAAGAAAGCCGGTAAACTGGCTAAGAAAGTAAACAGCGCTGCAGTATTAGGCGCTGGCATCATGGGTGGCGGTATCGCTTACCAAAGTGCAAGTAAAGGTACACCGATTGTCATGAAAGACATCGCCCAACCTGCATTAGATTTAGGTTTAGGCGAAGCGGCTAAATTACTGACAGCGCAAGTTAAGCGTGGCCGTTCTACCCCAGCTAAAATGGCAGCAGTTTTAAACAACATCACTCCAGCGTTAGATTATGCCCCCATTAAAGATGCTGACGTTATCGTTGAAGCTGTAGTTGAGCATCCTAAAGTTAAAGCGTCTGTATTAGCTGAAGTTGAAGGTTATGTTGCAGATGATGCCATCATTGCATCAAACACCTCTACTATCTCAATCAACTTATTAGCGAAGAGCATGAAGAAGCCAGAGCGCTTCTGCGGCATGCACTTCTTTAACCCAGTACATAAAATGCCATTAGTTGAAGTCATTCGTGGCGAAAACAGCTCAGAAGAAACGATTGCTTCTGTTGTGGCATACGCCAGCAAAATGGGTAAAACTCCTATCGTTGTTAACGATTGCCCAGGTTTCTTTGTTAACCGCGTATTGTTCCCTTACTTTGCCGGCTTCAGTGGTTTACTGGCTGACGGTGCTGATTTTGCCAAAATCGATAAAGTAATGGAAAAGCAATTCGGTTGGCCAATGGGCCCAGCATACTTACTTGACGTTGTTGGTCTAGATACAGGTCATCATGCACAAGCAGTTATGGCTGAAGGTTTCCCTGACCGCATGGGTAAAAATGGCAAAGATGCTATCGACATCATGTTTGAAAGTGAGCGCTTTGGTCAGAAGAATACTAAAGGGTTCTACTCTTACTCTGTTGACCGTCGCGGTAAGCCAAAGAAAGATTTAGATCCAACAAGCTATGAATTGTTAGGTAAAGAATTTGGTGAGCTAAAAGAATTCGAAGCAGATGAAGTTATCGCTCGTTGTATGATCCCAATGATTATCGAAACGGTTCGTTGTTTAGAAGAAGGCATTATTGCTTCTCCTGCTGAAGGCGATATGGGTCTGGTTTACGGTATTGGTTTTCCACCATTTAGAGGCGGTGTATTCCGTTACCTAGATACCATGGGTGTTGCTAACTTTGTTGCACTTGCTGACAAGTTTGCTCACTTAGGTGGTTTATATCAAGTGACTGATGCAATGCGTGAGCTTGCAGCCAATAACGGTACTTACTACCCAGCCTAATTAGCAGTAAAGGAATAACATCATGAAAAACGCTGTAATCGTCGACTGCATTCGTACTCCGATGGGCCGCTCTAAGGCTGGAGTATTTAGAAATGTACGTGCAGAAACTTTATCTGCAGAGCTAATGAAATCATTATTAACACGTAATCCAAAACTTAATCCAACAGATATCGAAGATGTTATCTGGGGTTGTGTGCAACAAACTCTTGAGCAAGGTTTCAACATTGCTCGTAACGCGGCGCTTTTAGCTGGCATTCCAAAATCAGCTGGCGCCGTAACGGTTAACCGCTTATGTGGTTCATCAATGGATGCCTTGCATCAAGCAGCCCGCGCAATTATGACTGGCCAAGGCGATACCTTTATCGTTGGTGGTGTTGAGCACATGGGTCATGTACCAATGAACCATGGTGTAGACTTCCACCCAGGTCTTGCTGCTAACGTGGCAAAAGCATCTGGCATGATGGGCTTAACCGCTGAAATGCTAGGCAAAATGCACGGTATTACTCGTGAACAACAAGACGCTTTTGCTGTACGTTCTCATCAACGCGCTCATGCTGCTACTGTTGAAGGTCGTTTTGATAATGAAATCGTTCCTATCGAAGGACACGATGCAAACGGCGCGTTAATTAAAGTGACTCATGATGAAGTTATTCGTCCAGAGACGTCATTAGAGTCTTTATCAGGTCTACGCCCAGCGTTTGACCCAGCTAACGGCACAGTAACAGCGGGTACCTCTTCTGCACTTTCTGACGGCGCTTCAGCTATGTTAGTGATGGAAGAAGAAAAGGCTCGCGAATTAGGTTTACCGATTCGTGCTCGTATCCGCTCTATGGCGGTTGCTGGTTGTGATGCAGCAATTATGGGTTACGGCCCAGTTCCTGCAACTAACAAAGCCTTAGCTCGCGCTGGATTAAACATAGATGATATGGACGTGATTGAATTGAATGAAGCATTCGCTGCGCAATCATTACCATGTGTTAAAGATCTTGGTTTAACTGATGTTGTTGACGAAAAAGTTAACTTAAATGGTGGCGCGATTGCATTAGGTCATCCATTAGGTTGTTCAGGTACGCGTATCTCAACAACACTGATTAACTTGATGGAAGCAAAAGATGCTAAATATGGTTTAGCCACTATGTGTATTGGTTTAGGTCAAGGCATTGCAACTATCTTTGAGCGCGTTGATAGCTAAATCTAATTTACTATTACAGCTACATTAGTAGCATCAAAATTAAAAACCGAGCTATCTAGCTCGGTTTTTTTATCCCTGCTTTTAAAGCAATGTTTCACGTGGAACATCATATTTCGGTGAGCATAACATCACGCTTTACTAATAAAGCTAGCATCAGTGTTGCATCAAACTTTAACCAGAGTAAAATTAGCGCAATTGTTGAGTAAGAAGAATTGATATGACTAAAGATTTTACTGCCGCAGACCACCACTTAGATGCGCTTGGTTTACGTTGCCCAGAACCTGTAATGATGATCCGTAAAACTGTGCGTAAAATGGCAGAAGGTGAAAGCCTATTAATTACTGCTGATGATCCAGCAACCACCCGTGATATTCCAAGCTTTTGTGAGTTTATGGATCATACTCTTCTAGCAAGTGATACTAACCAAACACCATATAAATACCTGATTAAAAAAGGCCTCTAATCATGATTTCGTTACACGCTATTGCTTACAAAACTGCTAAAAAAGGGCCGATGAAGCCAGTATTTTGTGCCAAGGTAAGTTTATTAAAAGGCGTTGAAAACGATATTTTTGGAAAACCCGGAAAACGGCAAGTGACCGTCATGTCGCAGCAACAGTGGCAATTAGCCTGTAATGAAATTAATGCCGATTTAGACTGGTTAACCCGAAGAGCCAATATATTAATTGATGGCTATAAGTTTAGCGCCGCAGATGTTGGTAAAGTCATTAAACTTGGTAATGATGTTAGCTTACTGATTACCGGTGAAACCGACCCATGTAAAAAAATGGAGCAGTCACAGCAAGGTCTTGAAAAAGCCCTCACCCCAGATTGGCGTGGTGGCGTAACCTGTAAAGTGATAACTGAAGGCCTGATCCAAATTGATGATCAGGTTTCAATAATAACCATATAAGTGTGCCTATTGAGTTTTATCTTTAATGACAGTTGCACTGAGCAAATATGAATAACTATTCAGTGCTTTATTACACTAAACAAACTTGCAAAATTAGATACATACTCACGTATTTTTATACGACTTAATTAAAACTCAGCTCAAAGCCCCCCACAATTTAACCAACATACAGCAATTTATCAGATTGAAATAGCTAAACACCCAGCTTCATATCGCTGAGCTGCAAATAATTATTCTACAGCCTAGCAGTCACTCGATAGCTGTCATTATTTGAAACAGAATATCTATTTAGTTATTGGCTAATATATGCGATAAATGTCATCAGATTTGTAACTCGCCAATAACACTAAGAAACATAAAAGTGTTAACGCGACCTATAACAATAATGACAACAAATGGACTGTGCATGCTAACTTCAAAAATAAAACCTCTCTACACTGCGATAGCGTTAAGCTTAGCAAGTGTTTCTCTTGCTGCTAATGCCTCTGATGATGCTTCTAAAGAAACAGAAAAATGGCAAGTTAATGCGCCTGCGAACGCGCCGCTAGAAAAACTCTCTATTGATGTCACCGAAGGCACATGGATGAATGTCAGCGTTTCCCCTGACGGTAAGACCATAGTGTTTGACTTACTCGGTGATATTTATCAAATGCCAATAAAAGGTGGCGAGGCAAAAAAACTCGCTTCTGGCATCGCTTGGCAAATGCAGCCGGTATATAGCCCAGATGGCAAATATATTGCCTTCACCTCAGATGAAGATGGCGGTGATAATATTTGGGTAATGAATGCTGACGGTTCGAACCCACATCCTGTAACCAGTGAAACCTTCCGCTTGCTCAATAGCCCAGCTTGGAGCCCTGACTCACAATACTTAGTGGCCCGCAAACATTTTACCGGTAGTCGCAGTTTAGGTGCTGGTGAAGTGTGGATGTATCACGTCGCTGGCGGCGAAGGGGTAAAATTAACTGAGCGTCCGAACGAACAAAAAGATTTAGGCGAGCCTGCCTATTCACCTGATGGCAGATATATTTATTTCAGCCAAGATGCTACCCCAGGCAAAACCTTTCACTACTCAAAAGATTCAGTAAAAGGTATTTATAAAATTAAGCGCTACGATACTCAGTCTGGTGATATAGAAGTATTACTTGAAGGCACTGGCGGCGCCATTCGCCCAACACCTAGCCCTGATGGCACCAAGTTAGCTTATATCAAACGTGATGGCTTCCAATCTTCGCTGTATTTACTCGATTTAAAATCAGGGGCGCAAACTAAGCTTTATGGTGATTTAGATCGTGATATGCAAGAAACATGGGCAATTCATGGTGTGTATCCGACCATGTCTTGGACCCAAGACAATGAACAAATTGTTTTTTGGGCCAAAGGTAAAATTAATAAATTAACCCTTGAAGACAAGTCTGTTGAGAATATTCCTTTCAGCGTTAAAACTGAATTAGAGGTGCAACCATCAGTACGCTTCACTCAAAATCTAGATAAGGATAATTTCGACGTAAAAATGCTGCGTATGGCACAAGTCTCACCTAACGGTGAAAAAGTGGTTTTTGAAGCATTAGGCAAACTTTGGATCCGTGATATTGAAGATGGTAAACAAAAGCGTTTAACTCGACTTGATGATGACGTTAATGAACTATTCCCGCAATGGTCACGGGACGGCAAGAATATCGTCTTTACCACTTGGAATGATCAAGACCAAGGCACCGTCAGTATTGTGAGTAGCAAAGGTGGTCGCAGTAAACAACTGACATCACTGCCAGGTAAATATGTCGAACCAACCTTTTCACCAGATGGTAAAACCGTTGTCTACCGTAAAGCGAAAGGCGGATATGTCACTCCTAGAACTTGGTCCCAAGAACCGGGTTTATATAAAGTTGATCTAAAGAATAAGCAAAATATCAAAGTTTCAGCTAGCGGTTATCAGCCACAATTTGGCGCTGATAATAATCGTGTCTTTTTTATGGATCACGGTAAAACCCCAGAACTGGCATCAATCAATTTAGACGGCTTTGAAAAACGCACTCACTACACTAGCGAACATGCTACCGAATTTAGAGTATCACCAAATGGTGAGCACCTTGCCTTTGCTGAACGCTTTAGAGTTTATGTCACCCCTTTTGCCAAGCATGGCGAAACCATCAAAATCAGCCCGAAAGCGAAAAACTTACCAGTAATGCAATTAAGTGCCCGCGCAGGTGAAAGCATTAGCTGGAACAGTAACAATGAAGAAATTTATTGGACTTTAGGCCCAGACCTTTATCAAGCCAAAGTGGATACTGACTACAACAGCGATGAGGAAGCTAAGCCTGAAGTTACTGCTATTGGTTTCACTAAAAAAGCAGATGTTCCACGTGGAACAATCGCATTTGTTGGTGGCAAAATCATTACCATGGAAAATGACCAAGTTATTGATAATGGTGTTGTCATCGTTAAAGATAATAAAATTGTCAATGTTGGCGATGCTAACTTAACCATTCCAACTGATGCACAAGTCATCGACATTAAAGGTAAAACTTTAATGCCAGGTTTATTTGATGCCCATGCTCATGGTAGCCAAGCAGATGATGAAATCACGCCACAGCAAAACTGGCAATTATACTCAGCACTGTCATTGGGCGTGACTGCAATACATGATCCGTCAAATGACACCACTGAGATTTTTGCAGCATCAGAGCAACAAAAAGCCGGTAATATTGTGGGTCCGCGCATATTCTCAACCGGAACTATTTTATACGGCGCTAATGCACCAGGTTACACATCCCATGTAGATTCACTGGATGATGCAAAATTCCATTTAGAGCGTCTTAAAAAGGTAGGCGCTTTCAGCGTGAAAAGTTACAACCAACCACGTCGTAACCAACGCCAACAAGTGATTCAGGCTGCCCGTGAATTAGAAATGATGGTGGTTCCTGAAGGTGGTAGTTTGCTGCAGCATAACTTGTCGATGATTGCTGATGGCCATACCACTGTCGAACACTCATTACCCGTTGGTTCTATCTATAGCGATATTAAACAGTTCTGGAGTCAAACCAAAGTCGGTTATACCCCAACACTGGTTGTCGCATATGGCGGTATTTCTGGCGAGCATTACTGGTACGATAAAACTGATGTTTGGGCACACCCTCGCTTAAGCATGTATGTTCCGTCTGATATTCTTAATGCCCGCTCAATGAGAAGAACAACTGCACCGGATGAACATTACAATCACTTCAATGTGGCACGGGTTGCCAATGAGCTAAATGATATTGGCATCAAACCCAATATTGGTGCTCATGGTCAACGTGAAGGTTTAGCGGCGCACTGGGAAATGTGGATGTTTGCTCAAGGTGGTATGAGCAATATGGATGTGCTGAAAACAGCAACCATAAACCCTGCAACCACCTTCGGTATGGATCATCAAATAGGCTCAATTAAAGCCGGTAAACTAGCTGATATTATTGTGATTGACGGCGACCCATTAACTGATATTCGTGTGACTGATAAAGTGTCTTACACCATGGTCAATGGTAAGTTATTTGATTCAGAAACCATGAATCAATTGAATGGCGAAGAGGTTAGCCGTAAACCATTTTTCTTTGAGAAAAAAGATTAATACTGAGGCAACAAGCTTAGGCTAATCGAAAATGATTTAGCAAAAAAAGAAAAGGATGTTCCACGTGGAACATCCTTTTTTTATTTGCTAAAAAACTGCGTTAAACAAAATCGCTTCCATAACAAAAACAATCTGTTGTATGGTCATTAACCATACCTACCGCTTGCATAAAAGCATAACAAATAGTTGGCCCTACAAAGTTAAACCCAAGCTTTTTAAGTGCTTTAGACATGGCCTCAGATTCTGCTGTTTGAGCAGGTAAATCCGCCGAAGTTAAATAATGATTTACGACAGGCTTACCGCCAACAAACTGCCAAAGAAATTCAGAAAAATCATTACCCTGCTCAACAAAGGCTAAATAGGCTTTGGCATTTCGAATAATAGAATTAACCTTTAGACGGTTCCTGATAATTCCAGGGTTTAATAGTAATTCTTCGACTTTGGCATCATCGAATGTGGCAATCACTTTTGGATCAAAATTGGCAAACAAAGCTTGGTAATTGTGTTGCTTCTTTAAAATGGTGATCCAAGATAATCCTGCTTGCTGACCATCCAAGCAAAGCTTTTCAAATAACTCGATGGGATCATAAACAGGCCGCCCCCAAACATTGTCATGATAGTCTTGATAAATAGGGTCATCACTGACCCAACCACAACGTTGTTGAACCATTTATTGAGTCCTTTACTATTTTTAATCTCTACGTTAAAAAATAACCTACATAAGCCTTTATCTACAAGGTATAATCAAAACCATTTTCTATTTATAGCCTAACCAGTAGATAAGCGGACATGACGACGAAACACGACGTAAAAACATTCCAGGGCTTTATTATGACCCTGCAGGAATTCTGGGCGCAGCAAGGTTGCGCAATAGTTCAACCATTAGACATGGAAGTTGGCGCTGGTACATTCCACCCAATGACATTCTTGCGCTCATTAGGCCCAGAGCCTATGAGTAGTGCTTATGTTCAGCCATGTCGTCGCCCTACCGATGGCCGTTACGGTGAAAACCCTAACCGTCTACAACACTACTATCAATTTCAAGTAGTGCTTAAGCCTTCTCCTAGCAATATTCAAGAGCTATACCTTGGCTCTTTAGAAGCACTAGGCGTAGATATGGGCGTCCATGATGTTCGCTTCGTAGAAGACAACTGGGAATCACCTACATTGGGTGCTTGGGGTCTAGGTTGGGAAGTTTGGTTAAACGGTATGGAAGTATCGCAATTTACCTACTTCCAACAAGTGGGCGGTTTAGAGTGTAAGCCTGTAACTGGTGAAATCACTTACGGCCTTGAACGTCTTGCGATGTATATCCAAGAAGTTGATAGCGTATATGACCTAGTATGGACAGACGGTCCAATGGGTAAAGTGATGTATGGTGATATTTTCCATCAGAACGAAGTTGAGCAATCAACCTATAACTTTGAACACGCCAATGTAGAAGTACTATTCAAGCAGTTTGATGATTGTGAAGTCGCTTGTCAGCATTTACTTGACCTTGAAAAGCCATTGCCTCTTCCTGCATACGAACAAGTAATGAAAGCATCTCATGCCTTTAACTTACTTGATGCTCGCCACGCGATTTCGGTTACTGAACGTCAACGTTATATTTTACGTGTACGTACTATGGCCAAAGGTGTTGCAGAGTCTTACTACCAAGCCCGTGAAGCGCTTGGTTTCCCAATGTGTAAGTAGAGGTAAATAGAATGAATGTTGAAAACTTACTCATTGAAGTGGGTACTGAAGAATTACCGCCAAAAGCATTACGTAAATTAGCTGAATCATTTTTAGCTAACTTCAGCGAAGAGCTAACCAAAGCTGAGTTGGCCTTTGAAAAAGCCACTTGGTACGCTGCGCCGCGCCGTTTAGCTATTAGCATTGAACAACTTGCTGTAGCTCAAGCTGACAAAGTCGTTGAAAAACGTGGCCCTGCTGTTGCCCAAGCATTTGATGCTGATGGCAACCCAACGAAAGCAGCTATGGGCTGGGCTCGTGGTAACGGCATCACTGTGGAACAAGCTGAGCGCTTGAAAACAGATAAAGGCGAATGGTTATTACACCAAGCTAAAGTGGTTGGCGTAGAAACTAAATCACTGATCGCAGCCATGGCGCAAAAAGCATTAGATAAGTTACCAATTCCTAAGCCAATGCGCTGGGGAAGTAACACCACACAATTTATCCGTCCGGTTCATACCGTTACTATGCTATTAGGTGATGAGTTAGTTGATGGTGAATTGTTAGGTATCAAATCAGCACGTACTATTCGTGGTCACCGCTTCATGGGCGTTGATACCTTCGAGTTAGATCATGCTGACAACTACTTAGCCGCTCTTGAGCAGCAAGGTAAGGTTTTAGCTGATTACCAACGTCGTAAAGATATAATCAAGACTAACGCTGAAGCTGCAGCCAAAGACATTGGCGGTGTTGCAGAACTTGAAGATGACTTACTTGAAGAAGTCACCTCTTTGGTTGAGTGGCCTGTGGTACTCACCGCTAACTTTGAAGAAAAGTTTTTAGACGTACCGGCTGAAGCCTTGGTTTACACCATGAAAGGCGATCAGAAATACTTCCCTGTATTTGATAAAGCCGGCCAGTTGCTACCAAACTTTATCTTCGTGACTAATATCGAATCTAAAGATCCACAGCAGATTATTTCAGGTAACGAAAAAGTAGTTCGTCCTCGTTTAGCTGATGCTGAGTTCTTCTTTGAAACAGATAAGAAAGAGTCATTAGAAGCGCGCCTTGCTAGCTTAGAAACGGTTGTATTCCAAAAGCAATTAGGCACGATTAAACAACGTGTTGAACGTATCTCTGCAATAGCCGGTTTTATTGCCACCAGCATTGATGCCAACAGCGAAGAAGCGAGCCGTGCAGGTTTACTGTCTAAGTCAGACTTAATGACCAATATGGTGATGGAGTTTACTGATCTTCAAGGCACTATGGGCATGCACTATGCACGCTTAAATGGTGAAACTGAAGCTGTCGCAGTTGCTTTAGCTGAACAATACAAGCCAAAGTTCTCTGGCGATACCGTGCCTACTGCACCTATTTCAATCTGTGTCGCGCTAGCTGAAAAGCTTGATACCTTAGTGGGTATTTTCGGTATTGGCCAAGCCCCTAAGGGTGCTGCAGATCCATTCGCACTGCGTCGTGCAGCGATTGGTATTTTACGTATTTGTTTAGAAAACAACTTGCCATTAGACTTAGTTGATTTAATTGATAAAGCAAAACAATTACACGGTGAAAACCTCACTAACGACAATGTGTCTGAGCAAGTGCTTGAATTCTTCATGGGTCGTTTCCGCTCTTGGTATCAAGATCAAGGCGTCAGCGTTGACGTTATTCTTGCAGTGCTGGCACGTAAGCCTACTGCACCGGCTGACTTTGAAAGCCGTATTAAAGCTGTGGCGCACTTCAGAACGTTAGAGCAAGCCTCTGCTTTAGCTGCAGCTAACAAGCGTGTTTCTAACATTCTAGCCAAAGTTGAAGGCGAGACTGCCACTAGCATTGATGCCAGTTTATTGGTTGAACCTGCTGAGAAAGCATTAGCTGAAAAGTTAGCTGAACTGCAACCACAGCTTGCGCCATTATTTGCTGCGGCAAACTACCAAGAAGCGTTAGCATTACTGGCGAACCTGCGTGAAAGCGTTGATGCCTTCTTTGAAGGTGTCATGGTAATGGCTGATGATGAAGCCCTTAAGAATAACCGCTTAGCATTACTAAATAGCCTGCGTGAGCAATTCTTACATGCTGCAGATATCTCACTACTACAATAATAGTTAACCCTATTAAGTTGTAAAAAAAACGCGCTTTAACATCAGTTAAGCGCGTTTTTTATTGGCTGATTTTTAAAGCCTCATGATTAATTTTAAATGAAGACTTCGAATCAAATATTAAAAGCTAATCAGTTTTTGATGGAAAACATCAAACTCAGATTGATTCAAACCGACTTGCTGCAATAGCTGCTGTAAATCATCTTGTTCAAGTTTATCTTTTTGCCGCAACATAGAACACTCACTGATGATATTTGCCCGCCATACAGCCAATGCCATCATGTCTGTTGGACGATAATCAGAATTAGCTAATTGTGCTAGCTGAAACTCAAACTGTGCTGGCAGCTGCCAATGCTTCGCCAGTAACGCACTTAGCCCTAACGACTTAGTGGTCATCACTTGCTTAAACAATGCCGAACTTGGCTGTTCACCCGGCTCGGCTTTTTCAAAGGCATCCAGCAGCATTTTGAAAATGGCGATTTTGCCAACATCATGAAGTAATCCCAGTAAAAACACCGTATCAGCATCTTCTTCAGCTAAGTCACTGGCAATAAAAGCCACTTGCATTGAATGACGCCAAATTTCAGCGCCAAAACGCCTAAAGTAAATCGGCTTAATATCAATCATTTCTTTCACTAAACAACTGCGAACAAACTGACGTAATTGCGCTCGCCCTAACTGCACAATAGCTTGGTGTAGATTAGTAATATCTTTGCCTGAACGCTTAAAAGCACTTGAGTTGCATAACTTTAATACTTCGACGCTCAGTACCGGATCTTGCTCAATTAACTGCAGTACTTGTTTGGTTTCAATCCCATCTTGGGATAGTTTATGGTCAAGCTCGGTTATGCGCCTTGGCAGTTTTAACACCTTGGCAGCAATATCTTGAGGTGCACTAAAAGCGATGTCGATTTCGGCTAATATGCTACGTTCAAGATTATTAGCCATGCCACCAGTTTTATGGCTACTCATAGGAAAAAGTAGACTATAAAACAGCGCCGACAAATCTATTTGTTGCGCCTCTTTTGGTGTTTCACTTGAGTTGCTTAAGTATGATTTAGTTTGCCTTACATATGAGTTACTAGAGCACAGTTTCGAGTCTGTAGCGCTTGACTCTTGGGTGTTAGCCGATAGCAATGAATGCTGCTCATTTAATGCTTTGGCTTGTTTGACCTCAACGGCCGGTCTTAAATTAAAAATCTTATTGAATAGCTTTTTAAACACAATAAATTACCTACACTTCAGGTAAATATACAACAGTGACAAGATGAGTTTGTAGAGATTACCGATAAAAAAATGGGCGCCTTAAGGCACCCATTTAATGTATTTTAAACTCGACTACACGTCTAAGTTAGCAACGTTTAGCGCGTTAGTTTCAATGAAGTCACGACGCGGTTCAACTTGATCGCCCATCAAACAAGTAAACAATTGATCAGCGCCTACGGCATCTTCAATGGTGACTTGTAGCATACGACGAGTTTCAGGATCCATTGTAGTTTCCCACAATTGCTCAGGGTTCATTTCACCCAATCCTTTATAACGTTGGATGTACAAACCACGTTTAGCTTCAGACATAGTCCAATCAAGCGCCTCTAAGAAGCTATCAACTTCTTTCATACGCTCGCCACGTTTCACATAGCCGCCTTCTTCAATCATACCGTCTAATGCTGAGCCTAACTTAGCAATACGTTGGTAATCATTTGATTGGAAGAAGTCGTAACTAAATACGTAGTTAGTATCAATACCATGCTTACGGATTGTTAGGCTTGGTAGGTATACCTGACGCTCAGGATCTAATTGTGGTTCAATGTTATAAATAACGCCGTCAGTTTCAATCTCAATAAGGTCAGCGACAAAGGCATCACACCACTGCTTCATTTGTGCTTCGTCAGCCAGCATTTCATTGTTCAGTGCTGGGTGGTAAAGCATACGGTTACAAATAACCGTTGGGTAACGCTTAGTTAAACGCTCAATAACCGCTTCAACCTCACGATACTGGCTCACTAAACGCTCTAGTGGCTCACCTGTCATACCTGGTGCACCCGCAGAAGGGTAAATATGAGTACCATCTAACGCTTGAGTGGTTAAGTATTCCGTTAGTGCTGGCTCATCTTTTAGGTACTGCTCTTGCTTACCTTTTTTAACTTTAAATAAAGGTGGTTGAGCAATATAGATGTAACCACGTTCAATCAACTCTGGCATTTGACGGAAGAAGAAAGTCAACAGCAGCGTACGAATGTGCGAGCCATCGACGTCAGCATCGGTCATGATGATGATGTTGTGATAACGGGTTTTCTCAGGATCATAATCATCACGGCCAATACCACAACCTAATGCAGTGATCAGCGTCGCGACCTCTTGAGAAGATAACATTTTATCGAAACGTGCTTTTTCAACGTTAAGAATTTTACCTTTTAGCGGAAGAATAGCTTGGTTTTTACGGTTACGTCCCTGCTTGGCTGATCCGCCAGCAGAGTCCCCTTCCACTATGTATATTTCAGAAAGCCCAGGGTCTTTCTCTTGGCAATCAGCAAGCTTACCTGGCAAACCACCTAAATCTAATGCGCCTTTACGACGGGTCATTTCACGGGCTTTACGCGCCGCTTCACGAGCACGTGCCGCATCAACGATTTTACCAACAATTAATTTTGCATACGTTGGGTTTTCTAATAGGTAATCATTTAATTGCTCACCCATTGTTTGTTCAACCGCACCTTTCACTTCACTCGACACTAACTTGTCTTTAGTTTGTGAACTGAATTTAGGATCTGGCACTTTTACTGAAATAACCGCGGTTAACCCTTCACGAGCATCATCACCCGTTGCATTGGTTTTACCTTTTTTATTGAAACCTTCACGCTCCATATAGTTATTTAAGTTACGGGTTAATGCACCCCGGAAACCCGCTAAGTGAGTACCGCCATCACGTTGTGGGATGTTATTGGTAAAACAGAAAATCTTTTCTTGATAACCGTCATTCCACTGCATTGCCACTTCAACGGTAATGCCGTCTTCACGCTCTTGAGTAAAGTGGAAAACCTCTTTATTCACCGGCGTTTTATTGAGGTTAAGGTAATCAACGAAAGCACTGATGCCGCCTTCGTATTTAAAGAATTCATCACGGCCATCACGTTCATCAACTAAACGGATACCCACACCTGAGTTCAAGAATGATAATTCACGAACACGTTTAGCCAAGATGTCAAAGTGGAATAGCACATCTGAGAATGTTTCACTGCTTGGCCAGAAACGGATTGAAGTACCGGTTTTTTCTGATTCACCCACTGGGGTGATTGGCGTATCAGGTACACCCATTGAATAAAACTGCTCGTAAACTTTACCGTTACGACGAATGGTCATTTGCAGTTTTTCAGATAATGCGTTTACAACCGAAACACCAACACCGTGTAAGCCACCTGATACTTTATAAGAGTTATCATCAAACTTACCACCGGCATGAAGTACCGTCATAATAACTTCGGCAGCGGACACACCTTCTTCTTCATGAACCTCTACAGGAATACCACGGCCATCATCTTGTACTGATACCGAGCCATCTGAATGAATGGTGATAGTAATGTCACTACAGTGGCCTGCTAAGGCTTCATCGATAGAGTTATCGACCACTTCGAATACCATGTGATGAAGACCTGTACCATCGTCAGTATCGCCGATGTACATCCCTGGTCTCTTACGAACAGCATCAAGGCCTTTTAAAACCTTAATACTCGAAGAATCATAACTATTCTCTGACATATTTCTCTCTCGTTTTTATTCAACTACCGTGACTTGCCCATGTTCCACATGAAACATCTTACTTGGTGGGCTAGCCAGCGAATCGACTATTGCAACAGGATCAATCGCTGTGACAAAAATTTGTGCACCGGTTTCGGTTAACTGTTTTAGTAATAGTTGCCTATGCTGAGCATCTAACTCAGATGGAAGATCATCCACTAGGTAAATACTATGCTTGTTTTGCTGTTTTTGAAGCAATTTACCCTGTGCAAGGCGCAGTGCACAGACTAATAATTTTAACTGTCCTCGGGATAACGCATCCTGTACCGGTAAGCTGCCAACGCGTAATCGTAAATCCGCTTTATGTGGTCCACTGCCGGTATTTCCCGATGCTAAATCTCGGTGATATTGAGTTTTAAGTAACTCGGCAAATTCCGTTTTGCTATCCCAGCCACGGGTAAAGGAAACCTTAATATCAACCCGTGGTAAAAACTCTTCGATTATACCCTTAAGTAGCTCATTTAACGAGTCCACATATTGATTTCGTATCGAAGTAACCTGCTCAGCATAACGCACCAATTCCTTATCCCAAAATTGTATATTGGTGTAAGAGGCTCCATCTCTAAGAAGCTGATTTCTTTGCTTTAAAATTCTTCTGGTATTCACCCATGCCGTATAAAAATGACTGTCAGCATGAAAAGCTCCCCAGTCGATAAACTGCCGGCGTGCTTTTGGGCCTTCAAATAGTAAAGAAAAACTTTCAGGGGTGATAACTTGAATAGGTAACGTCTCAGCTAATACCGATAATCGCTTCACGTTATCGCCATTAAATTTAACATCAATGTCGCCATTGCGGAACCGTCTAAGGCCTAATTTAGCTTCGCCATTAGGCATTTCGAGCTTGGCAAACAAGGTCAGTTGATCTTGCTCAATATTGATAACCCGCTGGGACAGATGGCTACGAAACGAACGCCCCATACCGAGAAAATAAATGGCTTCTAAAATGCTGGTTTTACCACTGCCATTTTCACCATAAATTAAATTAAGCCCATCACTTGGCGCTAATGTCGCTGACAAAATATTTCGGAAATGTTCGATATTGAGGCGGGTTAAACTCATGGAAAATAAACAGACCCTAATTTAAAAAGAGTGAAACGAAAGAAGGTGCCTTAATGTAGCACCTTCTTGGGGTAAAACGTTATAGTTAAACGGCGCTTAATCAAGTTTAAGCGACTATTTACTTATAAGCGCATTGGCATAACCACGTACATAGAGTCTTCTTCTGCGTGGTTTTCAATTAGTGCGCTTGAGTTACCGTCTATTAAGGTTATTCTAACATCATCACTGGCTAAATTATTTAATACGTCCAATAGATAGCTGACGTTAAAGCCAATTTCTAGGTTATCTGAGTTGTATTCAACATCGATAATCTCTTCTGCTTCTTCTTGCTCCGGGTTATTGGCGGTAATGCGCAATAATCCCGGCTCAAGCTGAATACGCACACCTCTGAACTTCTCATTCGACAAAATAGAAGCACGGGTTAACGCTTGTTTTAATTGATTACGACTAGCCACCACAATTTTGGTGCCGCCTTTAGGTAATACGCGGCGATAATCAGGGAAACGACCATCGACTAATTTACTGGTGAATACCGCATTGGCAGTAATCGCACGAATCGCACTATCACCAATCGCAATGGTAATATCACTGTCTTCACTTTCAAGTAAACGCGCCATTTCAACCACGCCTTTACGCGGCACAATCACTTGCTTCTCAGGTAAGCTGGTTTCTATTTGACGATGACTTAATGCTAAGCGATGACCGTCTGTGGCAATGGCCTTTAAGGTGTTACCTGCGGTTTCAAATAACAAGCCATTTAGATAATAACGCACATCTTGGTTTGCCATTGAAAATTGTGTCGAGTCAATAATCGACTTCAAAGTGCCCTGCTTTAAGCTAAATTCAATTTCAGCTTCAAACGCTTCAACATTGGGATAATCTGATGCTGGCAAGGTCGCCAGTGAAAAACGACTACGGCCTGAGCGTAATAACCATTTGTTCTCTTGCTGCTCAATTTTAATTTCAACTTGCTCAGGAAGAGATTTAACAATATCTAATAATTTTTTAGCCGGAACTGTGGTGCGTCCCACTTCAACTTCACCTTGGATGGGAGCTTGACCGACAAGCTCAACCTCTAAGTCCGTACCTGTAAGCTTAAGTGAGCCCTCACTAACTTCAACAAGTAGATTAGATAAAATTGGCAAGTTATGGCGTCTTTCTACTGCGCCACAAACCAACTGAAGTGGTTTTAATAGGGCATCCCTATCAATTGAAAATTTCATTCGTCTCAATTTCCCGATATTAAGAAGATAAGGTACGTATCAAGTTAGCATAATCTTCTTTAATGTCATGACTTTCTTCACGTAACTGAGCAATTTTTCTGCATGCATGTAATACAGTAGTATGATCACGACCACCAAATGCGTCACCAATTTCAGGCAAGCTTTGGTTAGTTAACTCTTTTGATAATGCCATTGCCACTTGACGTGGTCTGGCAACACTGCGCGAACGGCGCTTAGATAACATGTCAGCCATTTTAATTTTGTAATATTCAGCAACGGTTTTCTGAATATTATCAATGGTGACTAACTTTTCTTGTAACGCCAGTAAATCACGTAATGCTTCACGGACAAAATCAATGGTAATTGGACGTCCGGTAAAATTAGCATTAGCAATAACGCGATTTAATGCACCTTCTAATTCACGCACATTTGAGCGCAAACGCTTAGCAATAAAAAATGCCACTTCATCAGGCAGATTAATGCCGCTCTCTTGTGCTTTACGCATTAAGATCGCCACACGGGTTTCAAGTTCTGGCGGTTCAATGGCAACGGTTAGGCCCCAACCAAAGCGAGATTTTAAGCGATCTTCAACACCATCGATTTCCTTGGGATATTTATCCGAAGTTAAAATGACTTGATGGTTACCTTCAAGTAATGCGTTAAAGGTATGGAAGAATTCTTCTTGAGAACGATCTTTATTGGCAAAAAATTGAATGTCATCAATAAATAATGCATCAACACTGCGGTAGTAACGTTTGAAATCTTCGATGGCGTTATTTTGCAGTGCTTTAACCATGTCCTGAACAAAGCGCTCAGAATGCATGTAAACCACTTTGGCATTGGGATTATTTTTGATGATCCCATTGCCAACAGCGTGTAATAAATGGGTTTTACCTAAACCAGTACCACCATATAAAAATAGTGGGTTATAGGCGCCACCTGGATTTTCAGCCACTTGAAGTGCAGCCGCTTTACCCAGTTGGTTTGATTTACCTTCAACAAAATTATCAAACTGGTAAGTAGGATTAATGTTACTGCGGTGGTTAGCATGCTCAACCGGTTCAGCTTGAGTATTAAACGAAGTACTAACGCGCGCTTTAGTATGGGTATTTTGAGGTTTCTTTATTTCAGCAATCACTGGTGCTGCAGGTTTAGCTGCAGACGGACGACTACCAATATCAAAACGCAGCTTAGGCGCATTGCCACCTAACTGTTCAGTGAAAAATTGATTAATGATATTGATATACTTATCACGAACCCAATCGAGCACAAAACGATTCGGCGCATAAAGTACCAAGGTATCACCATCCATTTCAGCTTGCAGCGGACGGATCCACATACTGAATTGCTGCGCAGACAATTCGTCTTGCAGTCTGCCGATACATTGTTGCCACAGTGAAACCGCCACTAAAAATCCTTAAATACCGTTTGTTGAAGGAGGGGTATTCTATCGTTAGATCTCAATGATCGCTATCGATAAAAAAATTTTTATCCCCAAGCTGATCATTGTATGTGGATATCTGTGATCTTTGAAGATCAAAATCGATCTATTTATTATGAATTGTTCATAGATCCTGCTTTATTAACCGATCAACATTGATCTATAATAGCGCGGCTTTGATCTAGTAAAACTATCTTAGATCCACTACATATTGTGTTGGTACACAGAGTTATCCACATCCTGTGGTAGATTTTTAGGGTACTTATCAAAGTTAAATTGGTAAAAATTGTTCATATAGTCATTTTCCTAGTTGACGGTAGTGATTAAAGTGATTACAATTCGGCCTCTTTTTTGCCCTTGCGTCTTATTTCAAGAATGTAAGGTTTATTAACTACTAAATATACGGATTGCCAAAATGAGTAAACGTACTTTTCAACCAAGCAACCTGAAGCGTAAGCGTTCTCACGGCTTCCGCGCACGTATGGCCACTGTAGGCGGCCGTAAAGTGATTGCACGTCGTCGTGCAAAAGGTCGCGCTCGTTTATCTGCTTAATCAGTAGATATTCATAGTGACTAGCTATGCTTTTACGCGGGAGTTGCGTTTGCTAACTCCCGCGCAATTTAAATCTGTATTTTCAAATCCCATCAAAGCATCTTCTGCTGAAATAACTCTGCTTGCTATTCCAAATTCAGAGCAACATCCTCGTATTGGATTAACTGTCGCAAAACGTTTTGTTAAAAATGCCAGTGACCGAAATCGCATTAAACGAGTGATAAGAACTAATTTCCGTTTACACCAGCATGATATTCCAGACCTTGATATAGTTGTCTTGGTAAGAAATGGCGTGGTTGATATGGAAAATGCAGACCTACATAAATTAATAGAGAAGTTATGGCGCAAACTCAGTCGCCGTTACAATGGTTAGCCACAAAGGCTATTCGTGGCTACCAACTCTTTATCAGCCCTATGCTGGGACCCCGCTGTAGATTCAATCCAACATGCTCTTATTATGCAATTGATGCAATAAAAACGCATGGAACTGCGAAAGGTTGTTGGCTTGCGGCGAAACGCATACTAAAATGTCATCCTTTACATCCCGGCGGAAGTGATCCCGTCCCCCCTAAAAACGACAGGTGTAACAAATAGGCTATGGAATCTCAACGTAATTTAATGCTTATCGCTCTGCTTTTTGTCAGCTTTTTAATGTGGCAAGCATGGCAAGACGATAAAGCCCCGCAACCAGTAGCGGCCCAAACAACGTCACAGACTACTAATGTTGCGTCACAAAACGTTAGCGATGTACCAGAGGCTGATGCAGGCATGCCTGTTCAATTACCTGCTACACAAAATTTAATTACTGTGAAAACAGATCAACTAGACATTAAAATCAGCCCAGTAGGCGGTGATATTGTTTATGCTGCATTAGTTGATCATAAAGTTGAAATAGACAGTGATGACCCATTCGTAATACTTGAACAAAATGGTTCATTTAATTACATCTCACAAAGTGGTCTTATTGGCCGCGATGGTATTGATAGCAGCCGCCATGGTCGCGCTCAATTTTCAGCAGAATCTGAAAATTATGTGTTAGCCGATGGCCAAGACTCTTTATCAGTACCGCTTAATTATGTTGATGCTAATGGCGCAGCATATACCAAAGTATTTACCTTCACCCGTGGTCAATTTGATGTGACTGTTGATTACAATGTAAACAACACCACTTCAGCACCGCTGCAAATGCAAATGTATGGTCAAATAAAACAAACTGTACAAGCATCTGAAAGCAGCATGATGATGCCAACTTACCGTGGTGCAGCATACTCGACTAGCGATGTTCGTTACGAAAAGTATGACTTTGATGACATTGCAAAAAGTAACCTAAACCAACAGACACTAGGTGGTTGGGCAGCAATGCTACAACACTACTTTGTATCAGCTTGGGTGCCGCCTGCAGCTGATTCAAATACTATTTTTACCAGCATGAGTGCTGGCGGCCAAGCCAATGTTGGTTTCCGCGGCGCGGTACATGATATTGCACCAGGTGCACAGCAAACCATTAGTGCCCAATTCTATGTTGGCCCTAAAAACCAAGAAGCTTTATCTAAAATTTCTGAAACATTAAACCTTGTTGTAGATTATGGTTTCCTTTGGTGGTTAGCTATCCCAATTCACTGGTTATTGATGTTCTATCAATCCTTTGTAGGTAACTGGGGTGTGGCGATTATTTTAATTACCCTAACCGTGCGTGGTCTTTTATACCCGCTAACCAAAGCACAATACTCGTCAATGGCTAAAATGCGTAACTTGCAGCCTAAACTGACAGAAATGAAAGAACGCTTAGGTGATGACCGCCAGAAAATGGGTCAAGCCATGATGGAGCTGTATAAGAAAGAGAAAGTTAACCCTATGGGTGGCTGTCTTCCTATCTTGCTGCAAATGCCAATTTTCATCGCCTTGTATTGGGTATTACTAGAAAGCTATGAATTACGCCATGCGCCATTCATGCTTTGGATTACCGATTTGTCGGTTCAAGATCCTTACTATGTATTACCATTATTAATGGGTGTGTCTATGTGGTTAATGCAAAAAATGCAACCAATGGCACCGACTATGGATCCTATGCAAGTGAAAATGATGCAGTGGATGCCAGTTATCTTTACTGTGTTCTTCCTATGGTTCCCAGCCGGTCTAGTTCTATACTGGTTAGTGGGTAACTTAGTGGCTATCACGCAGCAAAAGATTATTTATGCAGGTTTAGAGAAAAAAGGCTTAAAATAAGTCATAGCTCAAACTGATATAATCAACAAAGGCGGCTATTAAGCCGCCTTTTCCTTTACTATTTCAACAAGGTTTTCCTCAATGACAGACACTATCGTGGCACAAGCAACCGCACCAGGTCGTGGCGGCGTAGGTATCATTCGTATTTCAGGCGATAAAGCCACGGAAGTCGCACATAGCGTATTAGGCCATTTACCTAAAACCCGTTATGCCGATTACTGTGATTTTAAAAACGCGTCAGGCGAGGTCATTGATCAGGGAATCGCACTGTTTTTTAAAGGACCAAACTCCTTTACCGGTGAAGATGTATTAGAGCTTCAAGGCCATGGCGGCCAAATTGTGCTTGATATGCTGATCAAGCGCGTGATGGAAGTAGATGGCATTCGTATCGCTAAGCCCGGTGAATTTAGCGAGCAAGCCTTTATGAACGACAAGCTGGATTTAACCCAAGCAGAAGCCATTGCCGATTTAATTGATGCCACCAGTGAACAAGCGGCGAAGAGCGCGTTAAACTCACTTCAGGGCGAGTTTTCTGATGAAGTACATCAGTTAGTCGAGCAAGTGACTAATTTGCGCTTATACGTCGAAGCAGCCATTGATTTCCCTGATGAAGAAGTCGACTTTTTATCTGACGGTAAAATCGCTAACTCACTGTATAACATCATCGCCAAATTAGACTTAGTCCAAGCCAGTGCCAAGCAAGGCTCAATTATTCGTGAAGGCATGAAAGTGGTAATTGCTGGTCGTCCTAATGCCGGTAAATCAAGCCTATTAAATGCCCTAGCAGGTAAAGAGTCTGCCATTGTCACTGAAATTGCAGGGACTACCCGTGATGTACTGCGCGAGCATATTCACCTTGATGGCATGCCACTGCATATTATTGATACCGCCGGTTTACGTGACACCGCTGATACCGTTGAAAAAATTGGTATTGAGCGTGCGTGGGATGAGATAGCAACCGCCGATAGAGTGTTATTTATGGTTGATGGCACCACTACCACCGATGTAAATCCTCACGATATTTGGCCTGACTTTATTGACCGTTTACCGAAAAAACTCGGCGTCACAGTTATTCGTAACAAAGCTGACTTAACCGGTGAGCCAGTAATGACCACTGATGAGCACGGCTATAGCGTTTATCGCATTTCAGCGAAAACCGGCTTAGGGGTTGAAGAGCTTAAACAGCACCTTAAATCATTAATGGGTTATCAAAGTAACCTTGAAGGCGGTTTTATTGCCCGTCGTCGTCATTTAGAAGCCCTAGATTTAGCTGCCAGTCACTTACAACTGGGTAAAGAGCAGTTAGAAGTGTATTTAGCCGGCGAGTTATTAGCAGAAGAATTACGTATGTGCCAAATGGCGCTATCTGAAATTACCGGTAAGTTCACCTCAGATGATCTGCTGGGTAAAATCTTTAGCTCATTCTGTATTGGTAAATAGGATCGCTCATGATATTGGCAAATAAGGTTATCGTGCTCGATTTCGAAACCACAGGCTTATCACCTAATAATGCAGATCGCGCCATCGAAATTGGTGCGGTAAAACTCATTGATGGTGAGATAGTCGATAGCTTTCAAGAATTAATGAATCCGGGTAGATCGGTAAACAGTTTTATTGAAAATTACACCGGCATCACCAATGCCATGCTTAAAGAGGCAGATTCTTGTGAAGCAGTCATGACTCGCTTTGCCGATTTTATTGAAGACTTTAACTTAGTGGCCCACAACGCCAGCTTTGATAAGAAGTTTTTAGATGCTGAGTTCGACAACTGTCAGCAACAGTATTCAGGTCAATTTGCCTGTTCATTATTATTGTCACGCCGCATTAGCCAGGATGCCCCTAATCATAAACTGGGCACCTTAGTTAATTATCATCAGTTACCTAATGATGGTGTATTTCACCGCGCATTAGCCGATGCCACCATGACGGCGCATTTATGGAATCATCAGCTGGCATTGTTACAACAACAATTACCAGATAGAGCGATTACTTTTGAGCTGATTAATAAAATATCTAGGCAACCAAAAGCACAAGTCAGTCGCTATCTGCAGTCTTTATAACGATAAAAAAATCATCATTAAAACGTAAGTAAACTGGCTAAGGTAATTCAGCTGCGAGCTTATCCACCAGTAACCTCACTTTGGGTGACAAATGCCGATTGTGAGGATACAAAGCCCAAATTCCCTCCTGCTGCTGCTTATAAGATTCTAGAATGACCGATAGCTTCCCTTCACTAATGGCATCAGCTACGTAATAGCCCGGTAGTTGCACAATCCCCAAGCCTTTAATCGCGGCATTGAGTAAACTAATACCACTACTGCACTGCAGATTCCCCTGCACTTTAATACTTCTTGCTTGACCCTGTTCATTGAAATGCCAGTGCGGCTGCGAGCCAACCAAACAATTGTGCTGAGTTAACTCTGATAATGAGTATGGCGCGCCGAAACGATTAATATAATCAGGGGCGGCGCAAACAAACTGCTCACGGCTGGTTAAGCGCTTTGCCATCATGCTCGAATCAGGTAAACGCCCTAACCTAATCGCTAAATCATAGCCGCCTTCCACTAAATCTAACTGCCTGTTAGTTAACTCACAAATCACTTCAACATCAGGGTGCTGCTGCATATAGTCAGTGACAATCGGCATCACAAATGACTCACCATAGGTCACTGGTGCGGTAAGCTTAATTAACCCTTGGGGTTTATTTTGCAAACTACTTATAGCCCGCTCAGCTTCTTCAAGTCCATCGATAACTTGGCGGCAATGGCGATAAAATATATGGCCTTCTTCAGTTAACGACACTTTACGGGTGGTGCGATAAAACAATTTTGTGCTTAACCTATTTTCAATTTGGCTAATTTGGCGGCTCACTTGCGCGGTCGAAATAGCTAAACGTTTACCTGCTGCCGTAAAGCTATCCGTTTCAGCCACCGCGACAAATTCGTAAACCCCTTCCCATGGCAACATTATTACCACCTCGTAAAAGTAAATTGTATTTATAGCCCATTATCAACTGACAGAAAATAAATACAATAGATCCATCATCTACTGAGCCTCATCTACACTAAGTAGATCCACTTTTATGGTTAACGTTAAAAGGACAAACACAATGTCAGCACAATTTATGAAATCTAAGGCCGCTATTGCATGGGGACCAGGACAGCCATTATCGGTTGAAGAAGTCGACGTGATGTATCCAAAAGCGGGTGAAGTCATGGTGAAAATCATCGCTTCTGGTGTTTGCCACACCGATGCATTTACCTTATCTGGCGATGATCCAGAAGGTGTTTTCCCGGCTATTTTAGGTCATGAAGGTGGCGGAATTGTAGAGATGGTTGGTGAAGGTGTTACCAGTGTCAAAGTCGGCGACCATGTTATTCCGTTATACACCGCAGAATGCGGTACATGTAAATTCTGCACTTCAGGTAAAACCAACCTTTGTAGTGCAGTTCGTGAAACCCAAGGCAAAGGCTTAATGCCTGATGGCACTACCCGTTTTTATAAAGATGGCCAGCCTATTTTCCATTACATGGGGTGTTCAACCTTCTCTGAATATACTGTATTACCAGAAATTTCATTAGCGAAAGTCAATAAAGACGCACCACTTGAAGAAGTGTGTTTACTCGGTTGTGGTGTAACAACCGGTATGGGCGCGGTATTGAACACAGCTAAAGTCCAAAAAGGCGATACTGTGGCCATTTTCGGTCTAGGCGGCATTGGTTTATCAGCCATTATTGGCGCAACCATGGCCGGAGCATCACGCATTATCGGCATTGATTTAAATGAATCTAAATTTGAACTCGCCACCAAACTGGGTGCGACTGATTGCATTAATCCAAAAAATTATGACAAACCGATTCAGGATGTCATTGTGGAAATGACCGATGGCGGCGTAGATTTCTCATTTGAATGTATCGGTAACGTCAACGTTATGCGCAGCGCGTTAGAGTGTTGTCATAAAGGTTGGGGCGAATCGGTGATTATTGGTGTTGCTGGCGCAGGCCAAGAAATATCTACTCGACCATTTCAACTAGTGACTGGTCGAGTATGGAAAGGAAGTGCATTTGGTGGCGTTAAAGGGCGCAGTCAATTACCCGGTATTGTTGAGCAATATCTCAACGGCGAATTCAAACTAGACCATTTCATTACTCACACTATGGGGCTTGAAGGGATTAATGATGCTTTTGATCTGATGCACAGCGGTGAAAGTATCCGCAGTGTCATTCACTTCGATAAGTAAATCTTATTGCCGTATTCGATAAATATCATGCCCTTAACCTTACGCTAAGGGCATTTTTATAAAAAGTGACCAATCAAATGACTTTAGAAAACATCAGTAGTAATAAAATGTTCGGCGGCTGGTTAAAACAATATAGCCATCACTCTGATACGTTAAACTGCCAAATGCGCTTTGCCATTTATCTGCCGCCACAAGCAGCATCACAAAAAGTGCCGGTGCTATATTGGTTGTCAGGCTTAACCTGCACCGACGAAAACGTAATGCAAAAATCAGGCATTCAACGAGTTGCAGCAGAGCTTGGCATCGCTATTGTGGCTCCAGATACCAGCCCGCGCGGAGATAATGTCGCAGATGATGCCAATGGCGCTTATGATTTTGGTTTAGGTGCCGGATTTTATCTTAATGCCACCCAAGCGCCCTTTAATACCCACTATCAAATGTATGACTATGTGGTAAAAGAATTGCCAGCCTTTATTGAGCAGCATTTTCCAGTGACAAGCATGCGCAGTATCAGTGGCCACTCTATGGGCGGTCATGGCGCCATTACCATCGGGCTTAAAAATCCGCAGCAATATCAATCTATTTCGGCATTTAGTCCGATCTGTAATCCGATAAATTGCCCTTGGGGGCAAAAGGCTTTTAACGGTTATTTAGGATCAGATCAAACAAGCTGGGCTGAATACGACAGCAGCGAGTTAATGAAAAACTCGATGGTTAAGGTACCTATGCTGGTGGATCAAGGCACTGAAGATAACTTTCTAGTTGAACAACTAAAACCTGAAAGCTTAATTGAAGCCGCTAAAGCTCAGCAATACCCGCTGACCTTACGCATGCAGGAAGGCTATGATCACAGTTATTTCTTTATCAGTAGCTTTATTGAAGATCATCTTCGGTTTCATGCAAAGTACTTATTAAAGTAAGTCATTATTTGTTATGACCGAACACAAAAAGGGAGTGAATAATCACTCCCTTTTTGATCCGTTATAATGAATATATTTTAGAATTCACGACACATTTATGAATTATTTTGCGCCAATTTTGCAAAGTACTTCTTAGAAGCGGCTCTGACTTTAGGGGCTAATAAAATTGCAGAGGTCATGGTTGGAATCGCCATTAAGGCATAGGCAGCATCAATAATATTAACGATTTCTTGAATGGTTGCTGTTGCAGCAAACAGTATCGCCAGCAAGAAAAATAATTGATATAGGCGTAATCTTTTGCGACCAAATAAAAATGCAAAGCACTGACCACCATAAAATGCTTGAGTAAAAATGGTGCTGATACTGAAAAATACCACGCAAAGGATCAGCAAATACGGACCAACGCCAGGCATAGTAACTTCAAAGGCTTGAGCCGATAAATTAACCCCCTCAGCTTCAGTTCCTTGCCACACCCCCGAAATTAAAATGATCATTGCCGTGGCGGTGCACACTAATAAGGTATCAATAGCAGGACCCAGCATGGCCACTAAGCCTTCTTTTACTGGTTCGTTGGTTTTGGCACTACCATGCGCCATTACTTCAGTGCCAATACCCGCTTCATTTGAAAAAGCCGCTCGGCGGATACCGATCAACATGGTGCCCAATATGCCACCACCAACCGAATTAAGTGAAAATGCTTCAGTGATAATAAGCTTAAAATAACTCGGTATATCAGCAATATTGGCAGCAATAACATAAAAAGCGCAGCCCATATAAATGACGATCATTAACGGCACGACTTTAGTGGCCACCGAAGCAATGCGTTTAATCCCGCCTAATATCACGCTGGCAACGATCAGCATAACCACAATCCCTAAGCTTAAATCCACCCAAAAGGTGGATTGATCACTGGGAAAATAGCCAGGTTTAACAATTAACCACTCACGAATAATCTGTACTAATTGATTGGCATTAAACAACGGAAAATTACCAACAAGGCCAACAACACAAAAAAATACCGCTAAAAAGTGCCATTTTTTGCTTAAACCTTGAGTGATTATGTACATGGGCCCCCCCTGCACATCACCATTTTCATCCTTGCCGCGATACATAATAGCTAAGGTACAGGTGAAAAATTTAGTCGCCATTCCCACAATAGCGCTAATCCACATCCAAAAGATGGCCCCCGGTCCACCCACCATAATAGCCACTGCAACACTACCAATATTACCCATACCAACGGTGCCGGCCATGGCACTGGATAACGCCCCTGCGTGGCTAATATGCCCCACAGCGCCTTTATCAGGATATTTACCACGGACAATATTTATAGCGTGGCCAATGTAGCGAAAAGGAATAAAACGTGAATAAATCAGGAAGAAAAGCCCACCACCTACCAGTAAAACCAGCATGTGAGGCCCCCATGCTAAATCAGCCATTTGAGCCGTAATTGAAACCAGAGACATAATAAAAGTTAATTTTTTGTAAATTGTAATTATTGAAAATACGGATAAAAACCACTTTGTGCAATGCTAAATAGGCGTAAACTAAGCCTATAAGTAGTGTTTAACAGTAATCATCTAGGATAAAACATGGCAAAAATAGATATTTTAGTGGGCTCAACTCAAGGCGGAACCGAATATGTGGCCGACGATATGGCGGCTCAGCTTAACGAAATAGGCCACCAAACCTGCATTCATTTAGCCGCAAACTTGGATGATCTTGACCCTAAATCACTGTGGATCATTGTCAGTTCAACTCATGGCGCAGGCGATCTTCCAGACAATTTAGCACCCTTTTATCAGCAATTATTGACCTCAAATAGCGATCTAAGCGAGTTAAAATTTGCTTTGTGCGCAATTGGCGACTCAAGTTACGACACTTTTTGTCTTGGGCCTGAAAAAATAATTTCAAGACTCGATCAGCTCGGTGCAAAACAGTTTGTGAATAAGATCCAAATTGATGTTCAAAAGGATCCTGTCCCAGAAGATCCGGCACTAGCTTGGCTTTCAGAGTGGCAATCCTCCATTTAGATCCCCAAAAAGCCAGAGAGCTTGGTTAACATCTTTATTTATACCCACAATAACAACCTATCTTATCCACAAAAAGCAAAATACGATCATAACTTTGTGGATAAGCTATTATTTTTACCGATCATAACGCTGTACAGATCTTAAGGTGATCTACTCGAAGATCACCCCTGTGGATAACTAGCCGATCTATCCCCAAGTTATATTGAGTTTGATCCTTCATTGATCACAGGATCGTTTTGTCGTTAACCTATGAAAATAAACAAATAAATGAGTTACCCACAGAAAAGTGCGATCCTAATAGTAATAGTAATAAAAAGATCTATTTAAAGATCTTAAGATCTATTAAGCGAAGCCCGTTAGATCGAAACTAGAAAATTGATCATTCCCGAAAAGCAAACCAAGTGCTAAAATACTCGGCTCAAGCAAGCCCTAGATTTGAAATCTAGTTAAATTTTGCAATATCGAATTTACTTTTATCCAAGGTCACAAAATGCATTTTCATGAACGGTTTGATGTAATTGTTGTTGGTGGTGGTCATGCCGGAACTGAAGCTGCCCTAGCAGCCGCAAGAATGGGGTCAAAAACATTATTGTTAACACATAACATTGATACTTTAGGTCAAATGTCTTGTAACCCTGCCATCGGTGGTATTGGAAAAGGTCATTTAGTTAAAGAAATTGATGCTCTTGGTGGTGCAATGGCTACTGCAACAGATTTTGCAGGTATCCAATTTCGAACATTAAATTCCAGTAAGGGCCCAGCAGTCAGAGCGACTCGAGCTCAAGCTGACAGAGCGCTTTACCGTCAAAAAATCCAACAGATTTTACAACACCAGCCTAATTTACGCATTTTCCAACAAGCAGTAGATGACTTAGTTGTTGAAAATAATACAGTAATTGGTGTAGTCACTCAGATGGGACTCGCTTTTGAAGCGCCAAGCGTAGTGTTAACTACAGGCACATTCCTTAGTGGTAAAATCCATATTGGTTTAGAAAACTACAGTGGTGGCCGAGCAGGTGATCCGCCAGCGATTGCCTTAGCAAATCGACTAAAAGAATTGCCAATTCGTGTTGGCCGCTTAAAAACCGGTACCCCACCACGAATTGACGCTAATAGCATTGATTTTTCCAAGATGGCTGAGCAAAAAGGTGATTCACCTTTGCCAGTTATGTCGTTTATTGGTGATGTTAGTCAACACCCTGAGCAAGTATCTTGTTATATCACTCATACCAATGAAAAAACTCACGATATTATTCGTGGAGGTATGGATCGTAGCCCAATGTATTCAGGGGTGATCGAAGGTATTGGACCACGTTATTGTCCATCGATCGAAGATAAAATAAATCGCTTTGCAGATAAATCATCGCATCAGATCTTTATTGAGCCTGAAGGCTTAACCACCAATGAGATCTATCCAAATGGGATCTCAACCAGTTTGCCATTTGATGTGCAATTGAATTTGGTGCGATCGATTCAAGGCATGGAAAATGCTGAAATCATTCGTCCTGGTTACGCTATTGAATATGATTATTTTGATCCAAGAGATTTAAAAAATTCACTTGAAACTAAAAATATCAATGGTTTGTTCTTTGCTGGACAAATTAACGGTACTACCGGTTATGAAGAAGCCGGTGCTCAAGGATTGCTAGCTGGTATGAATGCGTCATTGCAAGTTCAAGGCAAAGAGGCTTGGTGCCCACGCCGTGATCAAGCTTACCTAGGGGTGTTAGTTGATGACTTATCAACCTTAGGTACCAAAGAGCCATACCGTATGTTCACCAGTCGTGCTGAATATCGTTTGCTACTACGTGAAGACAATGCTGATTTGCGCTTGACAGAAAAAGGTCGTGAATTAGGTTTAGTTGATGATCATCGCTGGGCATTATTCAGTGAAAAAATGGAATCGATTGAAACGGAGTTGCAACGTTTACGCAGTAATTGGGTTCATAATAATTCACCTTTGCTTGATGTATTAAACCCAGAGCTTAATACCCCAATTTCTCGTGAAGCATCATTTGAAGATCTACTTCGTCGTCCTGAAATGGATTATAAGAAATTAATGAGTTTAGAAGGTTTTGGACCGGGGATTGAAGATCCACGTGCTGCAGAGCAAGTTCAAATTCAAGTGAAGTACTCTGGTTATATTCAAAGACAGCAAGGTGAAATTGATAAAGCGATTCGTAATGAAACCACAATCTTGCCGCTTGATCTTGATTATCAAGAAGTTCCAGGCCTTTCAAATGAAGTGATCGCTAAGATGAATGAGCATAAACCTGAAACCATTGGTCAAGCATCAAGAATTTCAGGAATGACGCCGGCAGCGATCTCAATCTTGCTGGTTCATCTTAAAAAGCGTGGTTTATTGCGTAAAAGCGCATAAATCCCAGCAAAAAGTTGTCTTTTGACCAATAAGGGAAGCTTTGAGGCTTCCCTTAGTCATTTTCGCCATTCATAATACCCGATGATTTTATTATTCCCATTGCTTTTCGAGGTCACCCAGCGTGCTAGCAACTCAACTTAAAACCTATTTAGCTGAAACAAATATTTCAGCCACAGATACACAGCAAAAACAACTGGTTGATTTTGTTGCCATGCTGAATAAGTGGAATAAAGCCTATAACTTGACCTCGGTTAGAGATCCTGAACAGATGTTAATCCGACATGTGATGGACAGTTTGGTGGTTTCTCCTTATCTTAAGGGGCAACGCTTTATTGATGTCGGAACTGGACCTGGTTTACCAGGGATCCCATTAGCCATTTTAAATCCGGATAAAGAGTTTGTATTACTCGATAGTTTAGGCAAACGGATCCGTTTTCAAAAACAGGTTCAATTTGAATTAAAAATAAATAACATCACTTCAATTGAAAGTCGTGTAGAAGCGTATGAGCCTGAGCAAAAATTTGATGGCGTCATCAGTCGCGCTTTTGCATCAATCGAAGATATGCTCAGCTGGTGCCATCACCTTCCTGCTGCAGATGGTATTTTTTACGCCCTAAAAGGTCAGCTTAGTGATACGGAGTTAGCGACAATTCCTCAGGGTTTTGAAATAGCAGAAACGATAGTGCTTAATGTGCCAAAGTTAGATGAACAAAGACATCTATTAAAGCTGGTTAATAAAAAATAACCATAGCTAATAATTTATATTATCGGACATCGTAAATCAGTCATTAGGGTGAACTTGTGGGTAAAGTAATTGCCGTTGCCAATCAAAAAGGTGGCGTAGGAAAAACAACAACTTGTGTAAATTTAGCAGCATCACTTGCAGCCACAAAGCGCAAAGTGTTGTTAATTGATCTTGATCCACAAGGTAATGCCACTATGGGCAGTGGCGTCGATAAATACGACGTTGAAAACACCGCTTATGAATTATTAGTCGAAGAAAAGCCCTTCGATGACATAGTGATCAAAAATACCTCAGGTAAATACGATCTGATCGCAGCCAATGGTGATGTTACTGCTGCCGAAATTAAATTAATGGAGTTTTTTGCCCGAGAAATTCGTTTAAAAAATGCCATTGCAGCTGTTAAAGATGATTACGATTACATTTTTATTGATTGCCCGCCTTCATTGAATATGTTGACCGTCAATGCTATGTCAGCTGCTGACTCGGTACTGGTACCAATGCAATGTGAGTATTATGCATTGGAAGGCTTGACCGCCTTAATTGATACCATCACTAAACTGGGGGCTATGGTTAATCCTAGCCTTAGCATCGAAGGGATTTTACGCACCATGTACGATCCGCGAAATCGTTTATCCAATGACGTGTCTGATCAATTAAAACAACATTTTGGTGAAAAAGTGTATCGCACCGTGATCCCCCGTAATATCCGTTTAGCTGAAGCGCCAAGTTTTGGGGCGCCAGCAATGTATTACGATAAATCCAGTGCAGGGGCGAAAGCTTATTTAGCACTGGCTGGTGAAATCATTCGCCGTGCTGAGCAACAAACAGAATCTAAGTAAGTATTAAGTGTAAGGGAATAAAATGACGTTAAAAAAACGCGGTTTAGGAAAAGGCTTAGATGCATTATTGAGTAACAGTAGTGCTGCGAGTCGCAAAGCTGAACTTACACAACCTAAAGCTGAAATCAGTGAGCCACAAGTGGTTACTGAAGACGGTTTACTGATGCTTGATCTCGACTTACTACAATCAGGTAAATATCAACCTCGTAAAGATATGTCACCTGAAGCACTTGATGAACTGGCTGAGTCGATTCGCTCACAAGGGGTTATTCAACCGATTGTTGTGCGTAAGGTTGATGATACCAAGTATGAGATTATTGCCGGTGAACGCCGCTGGAGAGCCGCTCAAATTGCTCAATTAAACAAAGTACCTTGTATCGTTAAACAGGTTGCTGATGAAGCTGCCGTTGCCATCGCTTTGATTGAGAACATTCAACGTGAAGACTTAAATGCCATGGAAGAAGCCATTGCATTACAACGTTTACTCGAAGAGTTTGAACTGACTCATCAACAAACGGCTGATGCCGTCGGAAAGTCGAGAGCAAGTGTGTCTAATTTATTACGCTTAAACAGTTTAAATGAGCCTGTAAAACGTTTACTGGAATATGGCGATATTGATATGGGTCATGCCAGAGCCTTGCTTGCCATTGAAGGTGAGGAGCAAACTAGCTTAGCTAGATTGGTCGCATCTAAAGAAATGACAGTTCGTGAAACTGAACGATTAGTCAATAAAGCGCTAAATCCGGCTAAAGAGCCTGAAAAAGTAACTCAAGACCATGATGTAAGCCGCTTAGAGCAACAGTTAATTGAACGATTAGGCGCAAAAGTTGCCATTAATCATGGCAGTAAAGGCAAAGGTAAGATTGTAATAAACTACCAAGATCTTGCTGAATTAGATGGTATTCTCAGTAAAATTCACTAAATTCCTCAACAAAATCATTTCAAAGGTAACTTAGTAACAAGGCGTTATTTTAACTTTTAGAATATTTAACGTTAAATCTCGCCTTATATCACTGATTAACCTCTTATCAAAGTTGCAAACAAGGTGTGAAAAGGTATACTTTGCATGCTTTTTTTTCACAACGGATTTATTAATAAACACGTTAATAAATTAGTTGGAAATTAAGCGTTAATGCGGAGATAAAAAATTGAGTAAGGTTTTAGCGCGTCGTGGCCGTTGGTCAGCCTATCGGATAGTGTTGCTACAGGCGGCGATAGCTGGGGGAACTTCAATTTTCTTTTTCGCTCTGTGGGGAGCTCAGTACGGATTTTCTGCTTTAGCAGGAGGTCTCATTGCTGTACTCCCTAATTTTGTATTCGCAACCCTAGCTTTCTCTCATGCGGGAGCTAAAGCATCAAGAAAAGTCGTTTTGTCTTTTTTCTTGGGGGAAGCGGTAAAGTTGCTGCTAACCATTGTATTGTTTTCCATCGCATTTGGTCTGTTGAAAACGTCATTTATGCCGTTATTCATCAGCTATCTGTTGGCATTATTAATACCTTGGACGGCCCCTTTATACTTCAAGCAAAATTAAGTGAGATTAATCATGGCGACAACTGGTGAAGCATTAAATGCTTCCGAGTATATCCAGCATCACCTGACTAATGCGAAAATGTGTTCTGCCGATGGCGGAATCGCTTTTAACTATGCATGTCAAGATGCCGGGTTTTGGACTTGGCACATTGACTCACTTTTGTTTTCAGTAGGTCTTGGGGTTCTATTTTTGTGGGCTTTCTACAAAGTAGGACGAAAAGCAACAACTGGCGTTCCAGGCAAATTTCAATGTTTCGTTGAAATGTGCGTGGAAGGTGTTGATAAAATCGTTAAAGACTCATTCCATGGGCGTAACGCGGTTATCGCACCATTAGGTCTGACTATTTTTGTCTGGGTTTTCCTGATGAATTTAATGGACTTAATTCCGGTTGACTTTGTACCTGAAGCCGCAAACAGATTATTAGGTGTTCCTTACCTTAAAATTGTACCAACAACTGACTTAAACGTAACTCTTGGCTTAGCTTTGAGCGTGTTTGCGTTGATTGTTTTTTACAGTATTAAAGTTAAAGGATTTGGTGGTTTCACAAAAGAAATGACCTTACAACCTTTCAATCATTGGGCACTAATTCCAGTAAACTTAGTATTGGAAACAGTAACCTTGGTTGCGAAGCCGATTTCATTATCGCTTCGTCTGTTTGGTAACCTGTATGCAGGTGAGTTGATCTTTATTCTGATAGCACTGATGCCTTGGTGGGCTCAGTTTGCACTATCAGTGCCTTGGGCTATTTTCCATATTTTGGTTATTGTGCTGCAGGCGTTTATCTTCATGATGCTTACGATTGTATATCTAAGCATGGCACATGAAGAACATTAATTTAATAAAATTAGTTATTTATCGGAGATAAAATGGAAACTGTAATTAGCTTTACAGCAATAGCTGTTGCAATCATGATTGGCTTAGCAGCGCTAGGTACTGGTATTGGTTTTGCTATCTTAGGCGGCAAGTTCTTAGAAGCTTCTGCTCGTCAACCAGAACTAGCTCCAGCATTACAAACTAAAATGTTCATCGTAGCTGGTCTACTTGATGCGATCTCAATGATTGCAGTTGGTGTTGCATTATTCTTCGTATTCGCTAACCCATTCGTAGGTCAGTTACAGGCTGTTGGTTAATCGTCCCTCTTAGTAAGGAGTTGTCGTTATGAGTATTAACGCTACCCTGCTAGGCCAAGCGATTTCTTTTGCTCTCTTCGTGTGGTTTTGCATGAAGTTTGTATGGCCACCATTGATGAACGCTATCGAAGAACGCCAGAAGAAAATTGCCGATGGACTAGCTGATGCAGGACGTGCTGCAAAAGATCTAGAGTTGGCTCAAGCGAAAGCAAATGAGCAACTAAAAGAAGCGAAGGCGACTGCTAACGAAATTATTGAGCAAGCTAATAAGCGCAAAGCTCAAATAGTTGAAGAAGCAAAAATGGAAGCTGATACAGAGCGTGCGAAAATCATTGCTCAAGGTCAAGCTGAAATTGAAAACGAACGTAATCGCGTTAAAGATGACTTGCGTAAGCAAGTTGCTACTCTTGCCATCACTGGTGCAGAGAAGATTCTTCAACGTTCGATTGACCCAGAAGCTCACAGTGACATAGTTAATAAACTTGTTGCTGAAATTTAATTAAGGAAGCGGAGTTATGGCTGAAATAAGCACCATTGCTCGTCCTTATGCAAAGGCAGCTTTTGATTTCGCTGTTGAGCACAAAGCAATTGAAGCTTGGGCAGAAATGCTTAACTTCGCGGCATTGGTAAGTGAAAACGAATCAATTAAGCCGTTGCTAGGTGGCTCATTAGCGAGTGCCAAGCTTGCATCATTATTCATAGAAATATGTGGTGATCAAGTGAACGCGCAAGGTCAAAACCTTTTGAAGGTTATGGCCGAAAACGGTCGTTTAGAGATACTACCTACAGTATCGCTACTTTTTGCTGAATATCGCAATGAGTGGGCAAAAGAAGTTGAAGCCGATGTTGTTTCAGCGACTGAGCTAAGCTCTGAGCAACAAACGCAAATTAGTGTTTCTCTTGAGAAACGTCTCGCACGCAAAGTAAAGCTGAATTGTAGCGTAGATGCATCACTGATTGGTGGTGTAATTATTAAATCAGGCGACTTAGTCATTGACGGCTCTGTTAGCGGTAATTTATCGCGCTTGTCTGATAAGCTACAATCGTAATTGGGAGTTTGAGCATGCAACTGAATTCCACTGAAATCAGCGATCTGATTAAGCAGCGGATCGAGCAGTTCGACGTCGTTAGTGAAGCTCGCAACGAAGGTACAATCGTTGCAGTAAGTGACGGCATCATTCGCATTCATGGCCTAGCCGATGTAATGCAAGGTGAAATGATCGAACTGCCTGGTGGCCGTTTTGCAATCGCGTTGAACTTAGAACGTGATTCTGTCGGTGCCGTAGTAATGGGTCCTTATGCTAATTTAGCAGAAGGCGCAAAAGTTAAGACCACTGGTCGTATTCTTGAAGTACCAGTAGGTCGTGGTTTATTAGGCCGCGTTGTTAACACTCTTGGTGAGCCAATTGACGGAAAAGGACCTATCGACAACGATGGTTTCTCTCCTGTTGAAGTAATTGCTCCTGGTGTTATTGAACGTCAGTCAGTAGATCAACCTATCCAAACTGGTTATAAAGCCGTTGATTCAATGATCCCAATCGGTCGTGGACAACGTGAATTGATCATTGGTGACCGTCAGACTGGTAAAACAGCGATGGCTATTGATGCAATTATCAACCAGAAAGATTCAGGCATTAAATGTGTATACGTAGCAGTAGGGCAAAAAGCTTCTACAATCGCTAACGTGGTACGTAAGCTTGAAGAGCACGGTGCATTAGCTAACACTATCGTTGTAGTTGCAACAGCTTCTGAAGCTGCAGCATTACAATACTTAGCACCTTACTCAGGTTGTTCTATGGGTGAATACTTCCGTGACCGCGGTGAAGATTCTTTAATCGTATATGATGATCTATCTAAGCAAGCAGTTGCTTACCGTCAGATCTCGCTACTATTGAAGCGTCCACCAGGACGTGAAGCATACCCAGGTGATGTATTCTATCTACATTCTCGTTTATTAGAGCGTGCTTCACGTGTAAACGAGCACTATGTAGAAAAGTTCACTAACGGTGAAGTAAAAGGTCAAACCGGTTCTTTAACTGCGTTACCTATTATTGAAACCCAAGCTGGTGACGTATCTGCATTCGTACCGACCAACGTAATTTCTATTACAGATGGTCAGATCTTCCTTGAGACTGACTTGTTTAACTCAGGACTACGTCCTGCTGTTAACCCAGGTATTTCTGTTTCTCGTGTTGGTGGTGCGGCTCAGACTAAGATCATCAAGAAACTGTCTGGTGGTATTCGTACCGCGTTAGCACAGTATCGAGAGCTTGCTGCGTTCTCACAATTTGCATCTGACTTAGATGATGCAACTCGTGCTCAACTTGAGCATGGTGAGCGTGTTACCGAACTTATGAAGCAAAAGCAATATGCTCCAATGAGCGTTGCTGATCAAGCTATCTCAATCTTCTCAGCTGAAAAAGGCTACTTGAAGACTGTAGAATTAAGTAAAATCGGTAGCTTTGAAGCCGCTCTGCTTTCATATATGAACAGCGAACATGCTGAGCTTATTAAAACTATCAATGCAACTGGCAACTACAATGCAGACATTGAAAGTGAATTAAAAGCGGGCATGGACAAGTTCATTGAAACCCAAACCTGGTAATGAATAGAGGTGTCGTAAGACACCTCCGGTCCAGAATTGGAGAGTAAAGATGGCCAACGCTAAAGAGATTAAAACCAAGATCGCGAGTGTTAAAAACACTCAGAAGATCACTTCTGCTATGGAAATGGTTGCAGCCAGCAAAATGCGTAAAGCGCAGGAACGCATGGCTTCAAGTCGTCCATATGCAGAGCATATGCGTCAGGTGATCGGTCACGTTGCGCAAGGTACTCTTGAATATAAACATCCATATTTGGAAGTGAGAGATGCCAAGCGGGTTGGTTACATTGTTGTGTCAACCGACCGTGGCCTTTGTGGTGGTTTGAACGTTAACCTTTTCAAAAAGGTTGTGTCAGACGTGAAGAGCTGGAAAGACCAAGGGGCAGATGTTGAATTTTGTCCTATTGGTGCACGAAGTGTGCAGTTCTTCAAAAGCTTTGGTGGAGAAATCTCTGCCCATGCATCTGGTTTAGGCGATGCGCCTAAATTAGCCGATTTAATCGGTACCGTACGTGTGATGCTACAAGCTTACAACGAAGGTAAATTGGATCGTTTGTTTATTGTGTTCAACAAATTCGTTAACACAATGACTCAAACTCCTGTGATCGAGCAGCTGCTACCTTTGCCTAAGTCAGAAGAAGAAGTAGCTAAGTATCCTTGGGATTATATTTACGAGCCAGATCCAAAAGAAATTTTGGAAGTATTACTGACTCGTTATGTAGAGTCTCAAGTTTATCAAGGTGTTGTTGAGAATATTGCCTCTGAGCAAGCTGCCAGAATGGTAGCGATGAAGGCGGCAACAGACAACGCTGGCGAACTGATCAATGATCTGCAATTAGTCTACAACAAGGCACGACAAGCTGCGATTACGCAAGAATTGTCGGAAATTGTTGCAGGTGCTGCAGCGGTTTAGGTTAGGTAACGAAAACAAGTTTAGAGGATTAATCATGAGCACAGGTACTGTTGTCCAAGTAATTGGCGCGGTTGTGGACGTAGAGTTTCCACAAGATGCTGTACCTCAGGTATATGACGCTCTGAAGATCACAGGTGAAGGCGACTGTAATGGTTTGGTGCTGGAAGTTCAGCAACAACTAGGTGGTGGTGTTGTTCGTGCCATCGCTATGGGTTCTTCTGATGGTCTGCGTCGTGGTCTAGAGGTAGCAAACTCAGGTTCACCAATTTCTGTTCCGGTAGGGGTTGCAACCCTTGGCCGTATCATGAATGTATTGGGCGAGCCTATTGATGAATGTGGCGAAATTGGTGAAGAAGAGCGTTATGAAATTCACCGTGAAGCTCCTTCATATGAAGATCAATCAAGCTCAACTGAACTTTTAGAGACTGGTATCAAGGTTATTGACCTTGTATGTCCATTCGCTAAGGGTGGTAAAGTTGGTTTATTTGGTGGTGCTGGTGTTGGTAAAACCGTCAACATGATGGAATTAATCAACAACATCGCAAAAGCACACTCAGGTCTTTCTGTATTCGCTGGTGTTGGTGAGCGTACTCGTGAGGGTAACGACTTCTACTACGAAATGAAAGATTCTGGCGTACTCGACAAAGTAGCCATGGTTTATGGCCAAATGAACGAGCCTCCAGGTAACCGTTTACGTGTTGCATTGTCTGGTTTGACAATGGCTGAGAAATTCCGTGATGAAGGTCGTGACGTACTGTTATTTGTTGATAACATCTACCGTTATACCTTAGCCGGTACTGAAGTATCTGCACTGTTAGGTCGTATGCCTTCTGCAGTAGGTTACCAACCAACACTAGCTGAAGAAATGGGTGTTCTACAAGAACGTATTACTTCAACTAAGTCTGGTTCTATTACCTCTGTACAAGCGGTATATGTACCTGCGGATGACTTAACCGATCCGTCACCAGCAACAACCTTCGCTCACTTAGATGCGACTGTTGTACTGTCTCGTAACATTGCATCGCTAGGTATTTACCCTGCGGTTGACCCATTGGATTCGACTTCACGTCAATTAGATCCATTAGTAGTTGGTCAAGAGCATTATGATGTTGCGAACGGCGTTCAAACTGTACTTCAGCGCTACAAAGAGCTGAAAGATATTATTGCGATCCTAGGTATGGATGAATTATCTGATGAAGATAAAACAACTGTATTCCGTGCTCGTAAGATTGAAAAATATCTTTCACAGCCTTTCTTCGTTGCTGAAGTATTTACAGGTTCTCCAGGTAAATACGTTTCTCTTAAAGACACCATCCGTGGCTTTAAGGGTATCTTGAATGGTGAGTTCGATCACATTCCTGAGCAAGCGTTCTACATGGTTGGTTCAATCGACGAAGCTGTCGAGAAAGCTAACAAAGCAAAATAACTGAGCATTAGCTTAGTATTTTAGGAGAACTTGATGGCAGCCATGACAGTCCAACTTGATATAGTAAGTGCTGAAAACAGCATGTTCAGCGGTGAAGTAAGCTTCTTAGAAGTGAGCGGCACCGAGGGTGAGTTAGGCATTATGCCTAACCATGCTCCATTACTTACTAGAATCAAACCTGGCATGGCGCGCATGATCAAGCAAGATGGTAGTGAAGAAGTGATGTATCTTTCAGGTGGAATCCTGGAAGTACAACCTGCTTCAATCTCTGTTCTTGCTGACGTCGCTTTGCGTGCCGATGATATTGATGAGCAAGCTGCATTAGAAGCTAAGCAAAAGGCTGAAGCGAATATCGCTAATGCTGGTGCTGACTTTGATTATGAAGCTGCAACAATTGAATTAGCTAAATCATTAGCTCAACTTCGTGTTGTTGAAACCATCAAAAAGAACATTGCCAGATAAAGGTTATTGTTTTGAAAAGGCGACCCTAGGGTCGCCTTTTTTGTATCTAGAATTTGAATCAATTGCATCATAATAGTCGTGCTTATACGCCAATTTTTGACTAATAGTGTAATAATTTCCATGCTGATTTCCTGTCCCCCACAATCTAGGTTAAAATCAGCGTCAATAAACTGCATTAGCCAAAATTGAAAACTTGTATAAAGGAATCCCGATGTCATTAAATGTTGTAATTTTAGCTGCTGGTAAAGGAACACGGATGCGTTCAGACTTGCCAAAGGTACTGCACCCTATTGCCCACAAAAGCATGGTGCAACATGTTATTGATACTGCAAACTCATTAGGCTCAAACGCTATTCAATTGGTTTATGGCTATGGCGCAGACAAGCTGCAAGCTTCTTTAGGTGAGCAAGCGGTTAATTGGGTATTGCAAGCTGAGCAATTAGGTACAGGCCACGCCGTCGCGCAAGCCAATCCAAACATTAACGATGATGACACTGTGCTGATTTTATATGGGGATGTGCCGTTAATTCAGCAGTCTACCTTAGAAAGCCTACTTGCTGCTCGCCCTGAAAATGGTTTAGCAATATTAACAGTTAATTTAGCTAACCCAAGCGGTTATGGCCGTATCGTGCGCGAAGGTGGCAAGGTTGTTGGTATTATTGAGCAAAAAGATGCTAATGCTGAGCAACTACTTATCAATGAAGTGAATACCGGCATTATGGCGGTACCTGGTAAGCAATTAAAAGCGTGGCTAGGGCGTCTTTCAAACAGTAATGCCCAAGGTGAGTATTACCTAACCGATATTATTGCTATGGCCCACGAAGATGGAGTGGCAATTGATACCGCGCAGCCACAATCAGCAGTGGAAGTTGAAGGCGCTAATAACCGCGTTCAGTTAGCGCAATTAGAGCGTGCTTATCAAGCCCGTGAAGCTGAAGCGTTAATGCTGGCTGGCGCAAATTTACGTGATCCTAGCCGTATCGATATCCGCGGTGATGTGACCGTGGGTATGGACGTGATGATTGATGTTAATGTCATCTTTAATGGCAAAGTGACTTTAGGTAACAATGTCACTATTGGCGCAGGCGCGATATTAACTGACTGCGTTATCGCTGATAATGCTGAAATTAAGCCTTACTCAATCGTTGAAGGGGCAAAGCTTGGAGTTGCAGCCAGTGCTGGACCATTTGCTCGTTTACGTACAGGCGCTGAGCTAAAAGATAATGCCCATATTGGCAACTTTGTTGAAATGAAAAAGGCAGTGTTAGGTGAAGGCTCTAAAGCTGGCCATTTGGCTTATTTAGGCGATGCCAATATTGGCGCAGGGGTTAACATTGGTGCAGGTACTATTACCTGTAACTATGATGGTGCGAATAAATTCTTAACCACCATAGAAGATGGCGTATTTGTGGGGAGTGATACTCAATTAATTGCCCCAGTGACCATAGGTAAAAATGCCACTTTGGGTGCTGGTTCAACAATTGCTAAAGATGTCGCTGAAGGCGAGTTAGTTATTACTCGTGTTAAACAGCGCCATATCAGTGGTTGGGCAAGACCAGTTAAAAAAGCCAAATAGACTAAAAAACGATTAAATATCAAACGACAAGCATAGTTGCTTGTCGTTTTTTTTTACATAAAAAACACAAAGGTAAAGGCAATGTAAATAAACTTTAATAATAATCATTCTCATTTATAGTTGCGCCACATAAATACACAATTGCGAAACTTTAGAGGGTGAAGATGTTAACAAAGCTATCTTGTTTGTCACTTGCGGTAACGAGTGCAATTTTATCAATGTCTGTTATAGCAGAAGAGCAGAGCCATACCAATCAAGCCAGCTCTCCAGGTATCGAGCATATTGAAGTCACAGGTAGACAATTCAATGACTATAAAGTCGGTACGGCATCTGGCGCAATGCGCGGTGATATTAGCATTTTAGATACCCCTCAATCAGTTACCGTCATTCCTGATTTTATTACCGACGAGCAATTAGCCACGAATTTATCAGAAGTGCTAGTTAATGACTCCAGTGTGACTGGCGGCAGTGAAAAGTGGAATCGTCAGGTATTTAACCTTCGCGGTTTTGAGCTATCTTCAGGCTCAGGTTTCTTGATTAATGGTCAGCAGCAGTGGTCTCACTATGTACAGCCAATCGAAACATTACAGCAAGTTGAAGTGTTAAAAGGGCCTTCAAGCATGTTGTACGGTCAGTCAGGTCCCGGTGGACTGATTAATATGGTTACCAAAAAATCGACTTATGATTCAATGATCTATATCGGTTTTGACATTGATGAGCATGGTTCTACTCGTTTGCAACTTGATGCGGGTGGCAGTTTGAATGAAGCGCAAACGCTGCGCTATCGCACCGTGCTGGTGAAACAAGATACCCAGTATTGGCGAGAGTACCGCGATGACTCTAATCAAGAACGAGATCGTTGGTTAGGCTATTTAAATGTAGAGTTTGATGTCACTGATGATTTGTTGTTGTCGGTTAAATATGACCATACCCAAGACAAAACCGGAATCGATCGTGGTGGTTGGTTAGATGCTGATGGAGAACTTATTGGTGGACGTGACACGATTTGGGATATGCCTTGGGCATTTACCGATAACACCATTAGTAATTTAGGTGCTGAATTAACTTATCATTTAACTGATGATTGGAAAATTAAAGCTGGTTATAACGACCAACAATTTAACCGTCAGCGTTTAGATTCATCGCCAAGCCTATGTACTGCATGTGGTGATGATCCGCTAACTGATGGCTACTATATCAGTCCATTTGATCGTTATGATGATTGGCAGCATAAGACTGGCTTTGTTGATTTAACGGGTAATTTTCAAACTGGTAATTTAGGTCATCAATTGTTAATTGGCGCCAATATGCTTGATTATTATTACGGTCAGCTCAAAGAATCTGGCGACAAATATCAAGTTGTGATGCCTGGGCTGCCCATGCCTAACCCTCAACTTGATTATCGTAATGATGACACTAAATCTGAAAGTGAATACAAGCATTACGGCTTTTATATTCAAGATTTAATAACAATCAATGACTCATGGAAAGCGCTGGCTGGTATGCGTTATGACGAGCAAAAGAAAGAAGGTGCTGGTAACAATAGCTATGCAGTGTCACCTAAGTTTGGGCTTATTTACTCGCCAGTAGAAAGCGCAAGCATTTACCTTAATTATTCAAAAAGCTTCACACCACAAGGTATGGTTAACGATATTAATGATCTTAATGACCAAATGAACCTTGATCCTGAATACGGCGAACAGTATGAACTTGGTGCCAAGTGGGAGCTATTTGACGGCAGTTTATTGCTGACTGGCGCTGTATTTGATATCACAGTGAATAATGTCACAGTAAAAGAGCAGATTGAAAACTCTGAGCAAACCATTACCACTCAATCAGGTGAGCAGCGCCATCGAGGTTTTGAAATAGGTTCACAAGGCCAACTAAGCGATAAATGGTTTATGACCGGTTCAATGATGTATTTAGATGCAGAGTATATCCGCCCAGATCAAGATAGCTTGAATGGCAAAACCCCAGTAGATGCGCCTGAATTATCGGCGAATATCTGGACTCGTTACGAAATGACCCAAGACTTAGCCTTTAATTTCGGGGCAATATATGTTGGCGAACGTTTTGCTAATACCAGTAATGCCATTGTAAAAGACGACTATTTTCGTTTTGACTTAGGTGCTGCCTATTCAATGCCGGTAATGGGAAGCGATATTAGCGTACGCATGAATATCAAAAACCTATTTGATACCGACTATCTTGATGGTGGTTCAGAAACTGATGTCACCGTTGGAGAGGGACGGAACTTTAGCTTAGCATTTGAAGCAAAATTCTAAGTATTAATAAGGCATTAAGTAAATTACTGCCACAATTGTTACAGTGACACTGCTAGCTTACTTTAACTTTTGATTATCAATATCAAGCCCCTATATCAATGATAGGGGCTTTTTGTTGGGCTAAATTTGAAATAGCTAACTTTCAAAGGCTAGTAAAAAAGTTTCGTTTAGTTATAATATGTCTTTCGAACCGAAACTTAAGCTACTGAACATGAATAAAAGAAACACACAGCAGCGACGCCATAGCATTATTAGCCTGTTGAATAGCCAAGGTGAAGTCAGTGTTGATGAGTTATCCTTACGGTTCGAAACTTCTGAAGTCACCATTCGTAAAGACTTAGCCACTTTAGAAAAAACCGGACTGTTATTACGCCGCTATGGTGGCGCAGTTGCTATACCTGATGAAGTCACTCAGGCATTTAGCAGCAAAATAGCCCCTAATAAATTATCAATCGCCAAAGCTGCGGCTGAATTAATTAACGATCACAACCGCATTATCATTGATAGCGGCAGTACCACCTCAGGGTTAATTCAACAGCTCAATCATAAGCGCGGTTTGTTAGTGATGACGAACTCATTGCAACTGGCAAACGCCATCCATGAGTTAGAAAATGAGCCGACATTATTGATGACCGGCGGCACTTGGGATCCGCATTCAGAGTCGTTTCAAGGTCAAATAGCGGAACAAGTACTACGCTCATATAACTTTGACCAGCTATTTATTGGCGCAGATGGCATTGATTTAGCCCGTGGCACCACCACCTTTAACGAATTAACTGGCTTAAGCAAAGTGATGGCAGAGGTCTCAAGAGACGTTATCGTGATGCTTGAATCGGACAAGTTTGGCCGCAGGATCCCCAACCTCGAATTACCTTGGAGCAATATCAGTGTATTAGTCACTGATGACAAGCTACCTGCAGAGACTGTGGCCACAATTACAGAATATGGTGTGAGAGTCATTTTGGCTCCTCACAAAGAATAGTTTTTCATTTTTACTAAATTAAATAATTGGACATAAATTATGTGTGGAATCGTAGGCGCAGTAGCGCAAAGAGATGTGGCTGAAATTTTAGTAGAAGGCCTTAAGCGCCTTGAATACCGTGGTTATGACTCTGCAGGTGTTGCCATCATCAATAATGATCAACTTGGCCGTACTCGCCGCGTCGGTAAAGTACAAGAGTTATCAGATGCGTTAGCCGCAGCACCACTGGCTGGCGGCACAGGTATTGCGCACACCCGTTGGGCAACCCACGGTGAGCCAAGCGAGCGTAATGCTCATCCACATGTGTCTGAAGGCGATATTGCCGTAGTGCATAACGGTATTATTGAAAACCATAATAAACTGCGCGAAATGCTAAAAGGTTTGGGTTACAGCTTTGCATCAGATACTGATACCGAAGTGATTTGTCACCTTGTTCATCACGAGTTGAAAACACATGACACCCTAGTTGCCGCTGTGCAAACTGCTGTTAAACAACTAGAAGGTGCTTACGGAACTGTAGTTGTCGATCGCCGTGATAACTCTCGCATGGTTGTTGCCCGTAGTGGTAGCCCGTTAGTCGTGGGTTACGGTTTAGGTGAAAACTTTATCGCATCAGATCAGCTGGCTTTATTACCTGTTACCCGTTCATTTGCCTTTTTAGAAGAAGGTGATGTAGCCGAAGTGACTCGCCGTGAAGTGAATATTTTTGATGTTGATGGCAATGCAGTAGAGCGTGAAGTGAAAGAGTCAGAAGTCACCCACGATGCCGGTGATAAAGGTGAATACCGTCACTACATGCTTAAAGAAATCTACGAGCAGCCAACTGCCATCGCCCATACTTTAGAAGGCCGTATTGCTGGTGGTAAAGTATTAGATACTGCTTTTGGTGACAACGCAGCCGAGTTCTTAAAAGACATCAAACACGTACAAATCATTGCCTGTGGTACCAGTTACCATGCGGGTATGGCGGCGCGTTACTGGTTAGAAGACTGGGCAGGCGTATCCTGTAATGTTGAAATTGCCTCTGAGTTCCGTTATCGCAAATCGCACTTATTCCCTAACAGCTTGTTGGTGACGATTTCACAATCAGGTGAAACAGCTGATACTTTAGCGGCAATGCGTCTAGCAAAAGAAATGGGCTATAAAGCCACCTTAACCATCTGTAATGCACCTGGTTCATCATTAGTGCGTGAATCTGATATGGCTTACATGATGAAAGCCGGCGTTGAAATTGGTGTGGCTTCAACTAAAGCCTTTACCGTGCAATTGGCTGGTTTATTAATGCTAACCACAGCAATTGGTCGTCACAATGGCATGAGTGAAGAAATGCAAGCCGCTATCACCCAAAGCCTACAATCTATGCCTGCGAAAGTTGAGCAAGCCCTTGGTTTAGATGATGCCATTGCTGAGCTAGCCGAAGACTTTGCCGACAAGCACCATGCACTATTTTTAGGCCGAGGTGATCAATACCCAATCGCAATGGAAGGCGCACTAAAGCTGAAAGAAATTTCATACATTCATGCAGAAGCCTATGCCTCTGGTGAACTAAAGCACGGCCCATTAGCGCTTATTGATGCTGACATGCCAGTTATTGTTGTCGCACCTAACAACGAGCTGCTTGAAAAGCTTAAATCAAACGTCGAAGAAGTGCGTGCTCGTGGTGGCTTAATGTATGTGTTTGCCGATAAAGATGCCGAGTTTGAGTCTGATGACACCATGAAGGTAATCCCAGTACCACACTGTGATGAGTTTATGGCACCGCTGATTTATACCATTCCACTACAGTTATTGTCATACCATGTGGCACTAATTAAAGGTACAGACGTGGATCAACCACGTAACCTAGCCAAATCGGTAACGGTTGAATAAATCGAGAGTTAATTACTAGCATTTTAAAAGCCTCAACATGCAGATGTTGGGGCTTTTTTGTTTATGGGAGTTTGAATATTAGCTGAAACTTATCATTCTAAGCTCAAAATAAAACTAGAATATATGGTATTTCGTATATACAATCTTTTATATAAGTTTTGAATGGGTATAAATATGAGTATTAACAAACAACGAGTGTTATTTCTGTGTACGGGCAATTCAGCCCGCTCGCAAATGGCTGAAGTGTTGTTAAAACATCGCGCGGGTGATCGCTTTGAGGTTTATAGCGCTGGTACTCAGCCTGAAGCGGTGGATCCTCGTGCTATTGATGCCTTGCACCGTTTTGGTATTGATACGGCTAATATGACTCAGCTTGTTTCAAATCCTATTAGCGACTTTAAAGCGCAGCAGTTTGATTATGTCATCACCCTTTGTGATCGTGCCACTGATGAGTGCCGCAGTTATGAAGGTGCGGGTAAACAACTGGCATGGGATTTTCCCGATCCAAAATCGCGTCAAGGTTATCATCCATTTTTAACCACCTTAAATGAAATCAATAATCGCTTGTCGATGTTTCTTTTGGTCGAAGCTATTACCCCAGAAACGATTACCTCAGAATCAGCCACCAGCAATGAGGGCATAACTAGCCTTGAACCCAGCGTTTTTTATAAATGCCTGACAGATGATATTCGCTTAAAAACCCTAATGCTGACCCATTACCACGGCGAGCTGTGTGTTTGCGAGTTAATGCAAGCGCTGGCAGAAGATAGCCAGCCTAAGGTGTCGCGTAATCTGGCGGTGCTTAAAAAAGCCAACATTATCAGCGACCGTAAACATGGCCAGTGGGTGTTTTATCGGATTAATGCCGAGCTGCCTTTGTGGGCCAAATCTGTGATAGCACAAACCACTGAAAATAATATTTCCCTAATAGCCGCGCCGCTGCAAAGGCTAGCGCAAATGCAAGGTCGGCCAAGCAAGGCAAACTTTAGCAAGGCAAACTTTTGTAACTAGCGCTAAGCAAAGAATTACAGAACAAATTTAAAAATTAACCTTAAGAAACAGCAGAGAACTTACTAATGACTATTAAAATCGGAATTAATGGCTTTGGCCGTATGGGACGTTTAACAATGCGCGCCGCATTTGATTGGGATGAGATTGAAATCGTGCATATCAATGATCCCGCGGGCGATGCCGCAACATTAGCGCACCTGATGACCTTTGATTCAGTTCATGGCCGTTGGCATCATGAAGCAAGCCATACTGAAGTGAATGGCACTCAAGCCATGGTCATTAATGGCAATACCATCCCATGTACTCAAAATGTGGCAACCCAAGATACTGACTGGTCACAGTGTGATGTAGTGGTTGAGGCGTCGGGTAAAATTAAAACCAAAGCATTGCTGCAAGCTTATTTAGATCAAGGCGTAAAACGTGTCGTTGTTACTGCGCCGGTTAAAGAAGATGGCGTGCTGAATATCGTGATGGGTGTTAACGAAGGCTTATATGATAAAGCGCTTCACCCTATTGTGACCGCAGCCTCTTGTACCACTAACTGTTTAGCCCCTGTGGTTAAAGTTATTCATGAAAAAATTGGTATCAAACACGGGTCAATGACCACCATTCATGACATCACTAATACTCAAACCATTATTGATGCACCGCATCAAGATTTACGCCGCGCCCGTGCGTGTGGCACTAGCTTAATTCCTACCACCACAGGTTCAGCAACGGCAATTACCCATATTTTCCCTGAGCTAAAAGGCAAGCTTAATGGTCACGCGATTCGAGTGCCATTAACCAATGCCTCTTTAACCGATTGCGTATTTGAAGTTGAGCGTAAAACCGATATTGCTGAGATTAACCAAGTACTAAAACAGGCTGCAGAAAACGAGCTTAAAGATATTTTAGGTTATGAGGAGCGTCCGCTGGTTTCAATCGATTATAAAACCGACCCGCGCTCAAGCATTATTGATGCCTTATCCACTATGGTGGTCAATGACACTCAAGTAAAACTGTATGTGTGGTACGACAATGAGTGGGGCTATGCAAATCGCACTGCGGAATTGGTACGCATGGTTGGTTTGGCTGACAAAAACTAGATATAGGTTATGAGTTAATGGGGCTTTTATCATTAAGCAATTTATCACCACAGATTAAGCAGTACTTGGTGATAACCGGTAATTATTGGGCGTTTACCTTAACCGATGGTGCACTGCGGATGCTGGTGGTGCTGTATTTTCACCACTTAGGTTATAGCCCGCTCAATATTGCCATGCTGTTTTTGTTTTATGAAATCTTTGGGGTGGTCACTAACTTAGTGGGCGGTTGGCTTGGGGCGCGTTTGGGGCTGAATAAAACCATGAATATTGGTTTGGGGCTGCAAATTATCGCCTTAGCCATGTTAGCGGTGCCGGCTGACATGCTTAGTATTGGCTATGTTATGTTGGCGCAGGCACTGTCAGGTATTGCTAAAGATTTAAATAAAATGAGTGCTAAAAGCGCCATTAAACTCTTGGTGCCAGCAGGGGCTGAGGGCAAGTTATATCAGTGGGTCGCTATTCTTACCGGTTCTAAAAATGCCTTAAAAGGGGTGGGTTTCTTCTTAGGCGGCTTATTACTGACATTACTTGAGTTCAGAGGGGCGATTATCTTAATGGCGTCACTGTTGGCGCTGGTATGGCTATTTAGCTTAGTTACGCTTAAGCAGGATCTAGGTAAAGCCAAGAGTAAGCCTAAGTTTAAAGAGGTGTTTTCAAAAAGTCGTTCAATCAACATATTGTCTGCAGCGCGAATGTTTTTATTCGGCGCTCGTGATGTGTGGTTTGTGGTGGCCTTGCCAGTGTTTTTGGCGGTGACCTTTAATTGGGATCACTGGTGGGTGGGCGGCTTTATGGCAAGTTGGGTTATTGGTTACGGCATTGTGCAATCCTTCGCACCTTACATTACTGGTAAAAAGCATGGCCAAGTGCCTAGCGGCCGTGCAGCGGTATTGTGGGCCAGCTATTTATGCGTCATTCCTGCGGCTATCGCACTGGCGTTACAGATGGACTTTTATGTGCAAAGCAGCATTATCATTGGCTTACTGATATTTGGCGCTGTGTTTGCGGTGAACTCATCACTGCATAGCTATTTAATCGTGAGCTATGCAGACAGTGATGAAGTGTCCCTTGATGTGGGCTTTTACTATATGGCTAACGCCATGGGGCGATTAATCGGTACGGTATTATCTGGGCTCGTGTTTCAGTTTTATGGTCTAGAAGCCTGCTTGTGGATCTCGGCGGCTTTTGTTGCCATCGCAGCAGGGCTATCGACCAAGTTACCTGTGACCAAACTGAGCACGCACTAATTTACGCACTAATTAATAGTCACAATTATTGCCGACAGTGATGAAGTGTCCCTTGATGTGGGCTTTTACTATATGGCTAACGCCATGGGGCGATTAATCGGTACGGTATTATCTGGGCTAGTGTTTCAGTTTTATGGTCTAGAAGCCTGCTTGTGGATCTCTGCGGCCTTTGTTGCTATTGCAGCAGGGCTATCGACCAAGTTACCTGTGACCAAACTGAGCACGCACTAATTTACGCACTAATTAATAGTCACAATTATTGCCGACAGTGATGAAGTGTCCCTTGATGTGGGCTTTTACTATATGGCTAACGCCATGGGGCGATTAATCGGTACGGTATTATCTGGGCAGTGTTTCAGTTTTATGGTCTAGAAGCCTGCTTGTGGATCTCGGCGGCCTTTGTTGCTATTGCAGCAGGGCTATCGACCAAGTTACCAGTGACCAAACTGAATACGAACTGATTTATCGTTACAGTTACCGCTGTGCTATTTAATGGTCATTCTAAATAAAAAGCCCGTTTAACGGGCTTTTTCATCTTCATCTATCTTATTTGAATCATTGTTCTTGTTTGAGTACTTCGAAAGTGAAGCATTTTGGGGCTAATTTTTAACGTTTTTTAGTGTTGTAAAATTACTTAATTGTAATAATTTGATCGGATAAAGTGACATTTTATTCTGTTTGAAATCACGCCGCCATTGATTCAGTTGGTCACCCTTATAAGGATGATGTTGGTGATGTTTTTAAGTTGTAATTTGATTGCTGCCTGTCTGCTCCTTATGAAAGCGCTATTTAGGCTTTGTGTTGTTATTTATAAGGCGTTATCAGGCTTTTAATCGTCTAATAAAAATAATCATCCCGACTGGTATCTATTGCTTGAGTCCGTGCCATTGCTCGCTAAACTGCTCGTATCGTAGAGTTTAGTGAGTTAAAAATGTATGGATGTTTTCATCAGTTTACTAGGCATGTGTGCCTTGATTGGTTTAGCTGTTTTACTGTCAGAACGAAGAAAGGCTATTAACCTAAGAACGGTTATCGGTGCGTTAGCATTCCAAGTCGCCTTTGGTGCATTTGTGATGTACGTGCCAATGGGTCAAACCATATTGGATAGCGCTTCTAATGGCGTGATGCACGTTATTAGCTACGGCAATGAAGGCTTAAGCTTCGTGTTTGGTGACTTAGCCAAATTCAGTGTTGGATTCATCTTCTTAATTAACGTGTTATTTATTGTGGTATTTATTAGCTCGCTCATCGCCGTGCTGTATTACCTTGGCATCATGCAGCTGTTTATTGGCATTATTGGCGGCGCATTATCAAAAATACTTGGCACTAGCCGCGCTGAGTCCTTATCGGCAACCGCCAATATTTTTGTGGGACCGATTGAAGCCCCTTCAATGGTGCGTCCTTTTGTAAAACACATGACCCGCTCAGAGCTATTTGCAGTGATGACTGGCGGTTTAGCCTCTGTTGCTGGTGGCACCATGATTGGTTATATCCAAATGGGTGTTGATATTAAGTACGTGCTGACCGCTGCCTTTATGACTGCACCAGCAGGACTGTTGTTTGCCAAAATTATGTGGCCAGAAACTGAAACGCCTCGCAATGACATTGGTAAGGTCATGGATGAGCAAGAAGACAAACCGAGCAATGTACTTGATGCTGCCGCCAATGGCGCAGCGATGGGCATGCAACAGGTGATGATGGTTGCTGCGCTACTGATTGCATTTGTGGGATTGATTGCAATGGTTAACGGTCTTATCGGTGGCGTAGGTAGTTGGTTTGGTATTGCAGATCTAACGCTACAAGCCATCTTAGGTTACTTATTAGCGCCACTTGCATGGTTAATGGGTGTGCCTTGGTCTGAAGCGACCCAAGCGGCTTCATTTATCGGCCAAAAAATGGTGATTAATGAGTTTGTTGCCTATCTCGACTTCTTAAAAGTGGCTTCAGAGCTGTCGCCAAAAACCCAAATTATTATCAGTTTTGCCCTTTGTGGCTTCGCTAACATTGGCTCACTCGCCATGGTGATTGGCGGTTTAGCGGCATTGTGCCCTGAGCGTCGTCAGGACCTTAGTGAAATTGGCATGAAAGCCTTAATTGCCGCTGCACTAGCAAACTTAATGAGCGGTACTATTGCCGGTTTATTATTTAGCTTAGCCGGCTAATAACCTTAATTTTTTACGCCTGCTTATCAGTAGCAGGCTTTTTATTGGAGTAACACATGACCCCACATATTAATGCCCCAGAAGGTGCTTTTGCTAAGACAGTTTTAATGCCTGGCGACCCTCTACGTGCTAAATATATTGCTGAAAACTTCCTTGATAACCCTAAGCTAGTGACTGATGTTCGTAACATGCTGGGTTATACCGGTGAGTTTCAAGGTAAGCCGATTTCAGTGATGGGTTCTGGTATGGGCATTCCGTCAATCTCTATCTATGCTAAAGAGTTGATCACCGAATACGGCGTTGAGAACATTCTCCGTATCGGTTCTTGTGGCGCTGTGAGCGATAAAATTAAATTGATGGATGTGGTTATGGCAATGGGTGCAAGCACAGACTCAGCGGTTAACCGTTCGCGCTTTGCTAATACCGATTTTGCTATGATTGCTGACTTTAACATGTTGCGTTTAGCGGCTGATGCAGCTGAAAAACAAGGTGCAAGTTACCATGTCGGTAACCTATATTCTTCTGACTTATTTTATAGTGCAGATGAAGAACGTTACGACCTAATGGAAAAGTACGGCATCTTAGGCGTTGAAATGGAAGCGGCTGGGCTTTACGGCGTCGCTGCGGAATACGGCGCTAATGCATTAGCAATGATGACAGTGACCGATCATTTAAGACAAGGTTTACACTTGAGCGCTGAAGAGCGTCAACAGACCTTGAATGACATGATCAAGCTGACATTAGAAGCGGTAAGCCATTTAGACTAATGATGATAAGTGCTTACCTGGATGTAAACGCTAGGTGAGACTGCTTGTTAGTATGAAACCGTTATGCCACCCAATACCTTATGGTAATGGGCGGCATTTTTTATGGGCTTTATCAGCAGCGGGTCGATTAGCTTGTTAAGCGATGACTTGAATAACGCAGCGACTTAATAGACTTTATTTCATGGTTACCTTGCCGCCAATCATCTTAAAGGCAGGGGTACCACGAACCAAGGTGTCTCTGGCAAAAGTGCTTTCACATTGCGGACATATACATGGGCTGGTGGTGTAATCATTTACAATGCGCTCTTTAAAGCATTTTACTAATGCGCCTTTACCCCCTTTGCGGTACTTAAAAAGTTGGGTTTTACATTTGCCACAGAAGATATCGACAGTGCGACTAGGGCCTTTAGGGTTGGGTTTTGCCATTAAAGTCTCATTCAGTAAGGTTAGCGACATCTTTTAAGCTGCTAATTGAGAAAGTGTGCAACGCACTTAGGTGCTATTTTAATGCTTGTTGCTGTCACTTACTATGAGTGCAGTGCTGTCAAACTTTTTGAATATTAATTAAGTGTATTTTACACACATAACAGCTTTTTGAGGTGGTTTGAAAGTGACTTTGTTTAATCTTCGTGAGTGAAATCTCTCTCTAAATAGTTAATAAATACTACAATTGGGTGGTTGTGGTGAAAGAGTAACTACTCTTAACTGTCATAATGTAATAATTATTTGTGTTTTTTCTTTAAGATAAAATGTGTGAACTCACTCACTCAAATTTGATATGCTACTGTTTTTTATTGTTTTATTTTCTTTTTGGTTTTTGTTGAAAATGAATCTAAATCATAAAATGCGACTGCAAATAAAATAGCCGAATAACTATTATGTGTTTGATCACACATTTGCTATATTGTAGTACAATTAAATGGGGCTTTTAGATTATAGTCAACTCAAGCGTATTAGATTAAGGTTGAACAATGGAACTTAACACGATTGTTGTCGGAATATATTTCTTATTCCTGATTGGTATTGGTTGGATGTTTAGAACGTTCACTAACAATACAAGTGATTACTTCCGTGGCGGCGGAAACATGCTGTGGTGGATGGTTGGTGCATCGGCGTTTATGACGCAGTTTAGTGCTTGGACCTTTACCGGTGCTGCAGGTAAAGCGTACACCGACGGTTTTGCCGTCGCAATATTGTTCTTAGCCAATGCCTTTGGCTACCTGATGAACTACCTCTACTTCGCTCCTAAATTCCGCCAACTTCGCGTTGTTACCGTAATTGAAGCCATTAGAATGCGCTTCGGTAAAGTTAACGAGCAAGTGTTTACTTGGACTGGCATGCCAAACAGCGTTATTACCGCGGGTATTTGGTTAAATGGTTTGGCTATTATTGCCTCTGGCATCTTTGGCTTTGACATGACCACCACCATTATCCTAACGGGTCTTGTGGTATTAGTGATGTCAGTGACTGGTGGTTCTTGGGCGGTTATCGCCTCAGACTTCTTGCAAATGCTGGTGATTATGGCCGTAACCGTTACTTGTGCGGTAGTGGCAATTATTCAAGGTGGTGGCGTAAATAACATCATTGAAAACTTCCCAACTGAGTCATTCATTGTTGGTAACGACATGAACTACTTGAGCATCTTTGCTATGTGGGGTGTGTTTATCTTCTTAAAGCAGTTCAGTATTACCAATAACATGCTGAACTCATACCGTTACCTTGCTGCAAAAGACTCTAAAAATGCCCGTAAAGCAGCATTGTTAGCGTGTATTTTAATGACCATGGGCCCATTAATTTGGTTCATGCCAAGCTGGTTTATAGCTGGTGAAGGGGTTAACTTGGCACTGGCTTACCCAGATGCAGCTGGCAAAGCCTCTGATTTTGCTTACCTTTACTTTGTAGAAACTTACATGCCTGCAGGTATGGTTGGGTTATTGATTGCGGCCATGTTTGCAGCAACCATGTCTTCTATGGATTCTGGTCTGAATAAGAACTCAGGTATTTTTGTTAAAAACTTCTATGAGCCGATTGTTCGCCCAACAGCGAACGAGAAAGAGCTAGTGGTGGTTTCTAAGCTAACCTCTACTTTCTTTGGTGTTGCGATTATCTTGGTGGCATTGTTTATCAACTCGCTCAAAGGGTTAAGCTTATTCGATACCATGATGTACGTGGGCGCCTTGATTGGTTTCCCGATGACTATCCCTGCTTTCTGTGGCTTCTTTATTAAGAAAACGCCGGACTGGGCTGGTTGGGGTACCTTAGTTGTCGGTGGTTTTGTTTCATTCTTTGTGGGCTTTATTATTACCCCAGAAATGATAGAAACTGCGTTTAACTTAGACAATCAGTTAACCTCTCGTGAGTGGTCAGAGCTTGTGGTTGCCATTGGTTTAGTGGGTCACTTAGTGTTTACTGCTGGCTTCTTCGTGGCATCAACATTGTTCTACAAGCCATTAACTGCAGAGCGTCAAAAAGATGTAGATAAATTCTTCGAGAACCTTGATACACCGTTGATTTCAGAAGGTGAAGAGCAGCAGAAATTAGATAACAAGCAACGTAAAATGCTCGGTTCACTGATTTCGGTGGCAGGTATTGGGATCATGTCGATGTTCTTCATTCCTAACGAAATGACCGGACGCTTTATCTTTATCTTGTGTGGCGGCATTGTACTTACCGTGGGTCTAGTGTTGATTAAAGCGGTAGACGACAAGATTGAAGATGCAGCCCTTGAGGCAGAAGCAAGCAATAGCTAAGCTTTAAATATGGTTAGATTGAACCGTTAACTCAGTTCCCTACAAAATGTTGACCATGAAAACCACCTAGTTATCTAGGTGGTTTTTTTTTGGCTATTTGCCAATGGGAAATTGAGTTTTTCAAACTTGGTTTGCTGATTTAAAAAGATTAACGTTGTAATTAGAAGTGAGTGTTGGCCATTAAGCCTACTCGTTATTTCGATTTTGATTTGCTAGAGTACTTATTAATCAATAGCTTTGCTGAATGTACAGTCATTGGCTGGCTATAAACGTTATGTTCTAAAGGGATTTAGATGCAAAGAAATAATTTACTTATTGTTGCTGCGTACTTAAGCTTTTTCGCTGCGTTATTACACATCGGCTGTATTTTCGGCGGGCCGGATTGGTACCGTTTTTTCGGTGCTGGAGAGGGGATGGCGCAGATGGCTGCAGCTGGTGACTCATACCCAACGATAGTCACGCTTATCATCGCTGCTATTCTAGCGGGCTGGGGCTTTTACGCCCTATCTGGCGCTGGGGTTATCTTCAAGCTTCCTCTATTAAAAACCTGCTTAGTCTTAATCTCCGCAGTGTATTTAGTGCGCGGTATTGCAGGGTTAATTGTACCGTTTTTCACATCCGATCCCCTGGTGCACCAAAACTCGCTAACATTTTGGGTTGTCAGTTCTGTCATTTGTTGTATTTTCGGTGCTTATTACCTGCTGGGCACAATAAGGTTATGGCGATAGGTTTTTAGTTATCAAACTTCGTTTGCAGTTTAAAAAATCAAGATCTCAAGCTCGAAATTAACGATAAATGCTAGCTAATGAGTGTTATTTTTAGCCAAAAAAAGCCAGCTTGTCGCTGGCTTTTTTTGGCTTGTAGCTGGCTTAGTTACTGACTTAAATGACCCACAACACTACTGTTTCAAGTTCAGCTTATAAAAACTCACTTGGGTGTAATCTCCTGCGGCGACGCCGTTGTTAGTGCATCCCGTGCCCCAAACTGGGTGCGCAGTACCTTGATTACATTGGTTATAAGCACCGGCTTTAAAGTACATGTTGTCGCTGCCATAACCTTGGTCAATGGGGTGACCTGGGTAAGGCTGACTTAAATCGGTTTTAAATACCTTGGTTTGGGCGGCATCGGTACCAGGATTTTTGACAAAGGTTAGCGTCATCAAGCTGCCGACAACATTGACGTCATAGCTAAATAGCTCCCCTAGCTTGATGCCATCAACAGGGTCGTCACTTTGCTTGGTTAACGTATCGCTGCCCCAAATTGGAATAGGGATATCGTAGCGTTGGTCTATATCTGCTGGGTAAACTTCATAGTTCCAAAACAGTGAACCATATTCATGGTTTGGCATTTTGCGGTAGTAAATTTTAAGTGGTTCAACTTTACTTGATCCATGAATTTGGCCAACCACCACCGAGTGGGATGGGAATTTACTGTCATCGCCACTAACACTAACCCAATCAACCGCAACGGTGGCACTTAACTGGCCGCCGATAGCGCCATAAGCTTGCTTGTTAGGGTGAGTATCAATGACAAAGTTATTACTTGGGTGCTTGGGGTTGACCTTGGTCCCTTCACCATTGAGCATGATCCGCAGTTCAGAGCGGGCATTAGAGCTGTTTTTAGTAGTGGGTGCTGTGTTAGGTGATGCCATTACCATGGCGCCAGTTTCAGGGTGGCTGTAAAACCAAAAGTGGTTAGTGTACGGGCGCACGCTATCGTTAAGTTCATCCACTTCAATTTCCATTACTTGACCTTGGCGCGCAGGGCGATGATCAGGAATAGGCAGATTGATTTTCATTTGCGATAAATCAAAATTTTGCGCAGGTGCCAGCGTCGGGCTTAATGCTTGGCTGAGTTTGGCTTTGTAGGCTTGCTGCTGAGTGGCTAAGTCTGTGGCGGCATAGGCGCTTGAACAAAGCCCTATTGTCATCGCTGTAGCAATGGTAGTTTTTATTAAACGGTGTGGCATCTTGCCTCCTGTTTGACACTATAAATAACACACCCAGTAGCGTTTGCGACTGGGTGTTAGGATTTTATTAATGATTATTGCTTGTGATAAAGCAGCTCAATGTCACGCTGCTCCCACACTTCGGCTAAGTTCTTTTTAACGCTGAACTGGCTAAAGTCGGTGTCTTTGGCAAGCTTTATCCACTCAGGTTTATTCAGTGACTCACCGGCTTTTAAGTAGATGCTAGTCATGCGCTCAACGCGGCGACGGTCATCTTTTTGTGAGTAAGGCCATTTCACTGCGGGATCATGGTAGTTGGCCATTAACTGGATACCTTGAGCCATCGAGCCGCCTTTGTCGTTTTCATAGTTCCACAAATCAACCCCGACTTTTTCACCGAGTTCAGCAATGCCCACTAATGGCACAATACTGAAATAGTGGTAATGGTAGGCACGAGTACGCTCAATCTCATGGGGTTGTGAGCCGTCAGCTTCAAACTGGGTATCAACCCGCATTTTTCCTTTTTGCACCATCTGTTTAGTCAGGTGATCATTACCAATAAAGTAAGCGATGCTGGCCACTTGGAAGTCATACCAAGTGCCATGGTTATTAGCCGCTGCCGCCTCACCTTTAGGGCCGCCAGACAGATCATCAACAATTAGCCAATCTAAGTACTCGCTGTACCACTGCTTAATTTGCTGCTCATCTTGTTCAGTCCAATGCTTTGATTGCGACAAAATAGCAATGGCATCTAGCATTCTGTCGGCAAGGGTGCGGGTATCAATAATACCGCCTCGACGTCCTTCTGCTCTGCCGGGAACCCCTTGACCGTAGTTGACGTTAGGGTTCATTTTAGTGGCTTCATTCAAGAACCATGTACGCACAAATTCGATGCCTTTTTTGGCATAGGCTTCATCTTGGCTAAAGTAATACGCTAAGGCGACCGCGCGGGTTGAGCGGGTAAAGTTACCAATGCGTCTAGAGTCAGTTTCTGTGGTTTTTGAGGCTGGGTTGGTTTTGCCATCGTGGCGGATCCACGGCAAACCATCAGCTTTGGTTTCATCTGGCCACCAATAAGGGCTGATACTCATGTAATCATGTTTGTCGCCACTTGGTGGAGTCATGCCTTTTTCAGCCACACTAAAAGGCGCTTGTTTCATGGCGATGTCGGCTTCTTCAAGCAAGCGTTCATAAGCTTGCTTCATTGAGGCGCTAGCATCTTTGCTTTGAAGGATGGTGCGATTTTGCTGCAAAACATCTTCATTTAAGAACACAAAATCAGCGGCTTGTACTTGGTGACTGAGTGCTAATGCACTTATAAGTAGTGCAATTGGGCGTAGGGTCATTTGGGTCACAATATCATCCTTCATAGAATTTGTTATAAAGATTAAATAATACAAATAGGGTAGTTGTCTAGCGGTTTCGATGCTGTGATCCAGATCTTATTGTATTGTGTTAATGGCAAACTATTGCGCCATTTGCTACTAGCTTAGGTTTATTTGGTTTTTAATTAATGGTTTGAGTGTAATCTTATATGGCGTCAGCCACTGCTTATATAAGGTTTATAGTAAATAGTGCTGCTAACCCTTATTGTAAATTTGTCATACATTAATGCGGCGTTTGGGCTGAATGGAATTAACGCTTATAAGTTAATGGCAGCCTTATATTACGGCTGCCATTTACGTTTAACGCTACTGGTGCTGGATTGTGATCTTGTCAAATGACACTTCAAAAATCTGATTTTGGTAGTCTTCGTCAGGTTGGATTTGCGGATAAATTCCAGCTTTGAAGTAGTAAGTCTCCTCTAACCAAGCTTCTGTTAAGCTGTAATACTTACCGTCTTTTGCCAGTACAGGCTCGCCCCAAGCTAGGGTTCTTGCTGTGGTGGTATTATTGATCTCAGTGGTGATTGTTAATCCTTGCTGGTTGGCCACAATGTCATAGTGCCACTGAGTACCGGCATCCACTGTGCCTAGTTCAACACTGAACGACTGGCAGCTATCACAGCTGTCGTTATTAGGGGCAAAGCTATCGTTCAAAATGGCGCGGATTGGTTTGTTTGGTCCATCCCATTGCAGTTTAACCAGTGCTTGTTTTATTTGATAAGCGTGGATTTGGCCGACAATCACTTTAGGATCTTGGCCATTTATCTGTGGGTATTGCTCTATGCGCAGGCTGCTTGATAGTTGATGTTGTTGATTTATAGCCCAGTTTTGATTGCTGCTACTGCAAGGGTCTTGGGTTTGATAGTGATATAGCTCTCTTAATTCTGAACGTACATAAGATGAATTGATGGTAGTCGCGCCACTATCACCTAAGTTGACCTGAAAATACATGCGCTCATCACTGTCATCAACCCAGAAGTAGGGTTCGTTGGTGTCGTTTGATAGTCGAGTTTTACCGCTACAATCAGCTGGAATTAGCTCTGCGGCAGAGTCGCCACCCGTGCCGTAGTAATCATCTTTACTCACAGGTAGGGTGAGTTTCCATTGATCAATGTTCCAGCTGCAACTTTCACATTCTTCGGGCGGAACCGTTTCTTCGGGCGGAACCGTTTCTTCAGGCGGAACCGTTTCTTCAGGCGGAACCGTTTCTGAACTGCCACCTCCGCAAGCAATTAGCATAAAAATAACACTGGTTAAAAGCGGCACTGATGTCTTTTTAGTCATTTTTTATCCAAATCCCCTCTAATTAATAAATAATACAATAGATCCAGTGCTTTTTGATTGCTATTATCCGAACCATAAATGTGACCAGCGTCAAAAAACAAGATTAACGTTTTTTGACTTAAATGGTCAAGTTTTTTAAGTTGCTGTTTTTTATGGTTTATATGGTTTAATTTTGATTGTTGCACTTTTGATAATAAAAAAGTTTAAAAAAGTTTGCGCAATATCACAGATATGATGCGACAAAAATAAAACAATAACATAATACAAATAAGGGGGACGGTTTAATGAAGATTAGCTTAATTGCAGGTTTAGTTACGTTAAGTTTACTGGGCGGATGTGCCACCGAAAATTATTCAAAAGTTGATGAGGGTACACAGACTAATAAGGTCGCAATAGACAATATTGTTGCTCACGAAAAAGCAGTGATTACTTCAGGCTCAATCAAGGCCATTGATAGCGCAGCGTTAAAAAGCAAGCTGGCTTCACTTGCTGATGGGGAAGAGTTAATTCTTGAACCGGGCAAATATGCTGATTTAGGTCGTCTCGATATCACCGCGAGTAACGTTGTTATTAAAGCAAAAGTACCAGGGCAAACTTGGTTTACCGGCTTAGTGCAGCTAAACCTTGTGGGTAACAATATTACCCTCGATGGTGTGGTCTTTACCGAAGGTGGCCCTGCTGAGCGTATGGGCGGCATCACTTTCCGCGGTAATAACAACACTCTACAAAACTCGATGTTTTACTTCTTCAATGATAAATACGCTTATCAGCCAGATTCTAAGCGTGATGAATATCCAAAGTATTTATGGTTATCGCTTTACGGCAAAAACAATCAATTATTGAACAACACCTTCGAAGGTAAGCATAAACGCGGCACCTTGATAGGTATTCAGAAAGCTAAAGGTGACGAAACTGCAGATAACCATGTCATTAAAGGTAATTTGTTTTATGACCAAAAGCATAACCAGTATGAAGAGTTCGATATTAGCGATGCGATCCGTTACAACTCAAATAGCTGGGAAGCCATTCGTGTCGGCGATTCAAAAAGCTCAATCTATCCATCAAAAACCACCATTGAAGGTAACCTATTTTACGAGTGTGATGGTGAAACAGAGTTAGTGTCATTTAAGTCAGCTGGCAACGTGCTACGTGGTAACACCATTATTAACAGCGCTTCAATGGTGTCATTGCGTCACGGTATCAATAATGTGGTTGAAGACAATGTCATCCTTGGTAATGGCAAACGTTACTCAGGTGGTATTCGCTTATATGATGAAGGCCATACCATTCGTAACAACTACATTGAGCGAGTCATGGGTACCGGCAATGTCCGTGGTGGCATCGCCATTAATACCGGCATTACCGATGTGCAACAAGGTGAGCGATTAAGCCAAGACGTCAAAGGTAAAGGCTTAAACAAACAAGCGACGCCAAACAAGGTGTTAATCGAAAACAACACTGTTATTAACTCGCGTCAAAACGTCTTATATTCAGACAAAAAACACCGCGTAAGCCTCTATGACAATCAAAAAGTATCGACGGTATTTGCTGGTGTCGATATGACCTTTAATAACAACTTATCTTACGCCGCAGTGAAAAAGTCTTTAGCCCTAAAAGGTAATGATGAAGTAGCTAAGCTGGTTAACCCTACCTATAACAACGAAGTCTATTTTGGTCCTATCCAAGCGGTAGATTTACCAGCAGAAGGTATTAGCACTGCTGAGCCAAAGCTTATTGTTGCACCGAATGGTTTGCTTGAAGCGGCAGATTTAGATGTGGGCGCGAAGGGCTTAAAAGTACTGACCATGGCAGATGTTGGTGCCAGTTACACAATCCAAAAGTAATGCAAAAAAGAATTCGATTAAAATAATAAACTTAGAAAAAAGGAAGTTGTATGAAACTTAATAAATTATCGTTATTTATTAGTGCTGTTTTCGCTGTAACAACGCTATCTGCCTGTGATTTTTATGATAAGCCGATAACTGAAGATCCAACAGATCCTACTGATCCAACAGATCCAACCGACCCAATTGAACCGGTAGGGGATTTAGTCCCTGATTTGGTATTTAGTGATGCTGATTTGAGCACTCTTAAAGCGGCTATTGACGGCGCGACTGACGTTAATGAAGATGGTCAAATCGTTATCTTATTAGATAATACTGCCAGCTTTAGCGGTTTAAGCAATTTAGTCTTAGACAGCGAAACCCCATTAGTATTATTAGGTGGTGAACCGACTTATGATGGCCTAGAAGGCTCTGAATATGGCGCGGCGGCACAAATTATAGGTGGCGAAGGTTGTGTGGTTATCTCTGCTGATAACATTCAGTTACGTAACATTACTTTTAAAGACGTTACTCCAATCTGTAAAGACAGTTCAACCACCACCCTAATCAACGTAGGTACTTCATCATCAATGGGTGAGGCTTATGAAACCGTTGAGAGTAAGCCTGCTGGCGTGGTGTTATCACAACTGACCATTGATGGTGAAAACCTTGCATCAAATGGCCAGGATGATCCATTAGATTGGATTATGGTGCGCGGTGAAGGCACTCAAATCATCTATAACGCCTTTACTAACAAACCGACAGAAGAAGGCTCTTTCATTACTGTTCAAGGTACGAGTTCATCACATAAAGATGTGGTTATTAGTCACAACCATTTCAGCAACTTAGCCCTTGATAACCCTTTTAGCGGCACCAATGACGTGTTTGCGATTCGTTTAGGCACTTCAAGCTCATCTAAAACAGACTATGTGACCAATACACTCATCAGCGACAATCTATTTACTGACGTAAATGCATCACGCCGGATGATCTATGTGCGTTTAAGTAGTAACACTATTGAAAATAACACTTTTATTAGCAGCAATGGCTTTGTGTCATTAGAAGGTGGTGAAAACAACACTGTAGCTAGCAATATTATGATCAACGATGGCTCAGGTGAAGATGATGGTAAGTACGAAGCGGGTATTCGTATTATCTCTAAAGGCCACACAGTGACTAATAACTATGTCTACAACAATAGCCGTTCTAAAACCGGTAATGAAGTGGGCGCTATTTCAGTACTAGATGAAGAAATCGATGCTGGCGTAACGCTCAAAGCCCCATCAACAGTTGCTAACAACACGATTGTGAGTGCCAAACAAGGTTTCATCTTTGGTAAATCTGGTGCATGTACCGATGACTCAGTGGTTAATCTTACCGACAACCTAGTGGCAAACGGTGTTGACGGTGTTGATTCTAGTGACAAGGGTGTACGTGATGACTGCTTACTTGGTGAAGGTTCTACTTGGTCTGGCAACATGTTTGCGGTAACCACGTTATCAAGCAATAGTAACTACGAAGAAGTGACAGGAGAGCGTGAAAACTTAGGTAATGGCACTGCTGAATTAACAGAATCTGCTGAAGATTCAAAATTATTCCTTGCAACTCCAGAAGGTAATGTTGCTGGTAAAGGCGCAACAGGCTTAGTGATCCTTACTGAAGCAGAGGTTGGCCCAGAGTCAGCTGAATAAGCTCGCGTTATTAACTGGATTTGATTAAAAAAATAATTAGGAATATCAGAATGAAAAAGTATTTAGCAATTGCTGTTTTAGGTGCCTTAAGCTTTAACGCTGCAGCAGAAGATGATGATAATCTACGCCCTGGTAAAAGTACCATTGCCATTAAATGGGAACATAAACTGCTTGATGGTCGTACCGACCGCCCTAAAGTCGAGTTTGGCCATCGTATGCGCAACGGCTTTAAGTTTGGTGTTGAACAAGCGTGGCAATATGATCGCAGCAAGTCTGAAAAAGAAGTGGGTTTTGCCCCTGAGCAGTACGAGTTGACATTCAAAACAGATTATCAAACGCGTTGGGGCGATAATAACGAGCACCAGGCGGGCCCAGTATTAGATTATCAAACCAAAGAAACTGCCAACAGTATCCGATTTGGTGGTTACTATGGTTATAAAATTAATAGCGATTGGCAGGTAAAAGTGCGTGCACGTTATAGTCAGCACCTTGACCGTATCTCACTAAAAGATGATCCGGCCGATAGCTACTACCGCGATGACAAAAACAAAGAAATGCGTTACGACATGTGGCTGACGTACCGTTGGGATAACTTCCGCTTTGTTTATAACTTGATCCACTATAGCAAAATCTCATCATACAAGAACGACAGTGGTGTAGAGCAGCATGTATACAGTAATGGTGATCGCAGTTTATTTGAGCACGAGTTTACCGCGAACTACCGTTTCCCACATGCGAAAAAGCACACAGTATACGGTAAATTTAAGCTGAAAACTGAGATGCTTAAAGACAGCCATATGGTAGAAAACAGTGGTTACGATTGGTACGGTAAGCGTGATAACGCTATCGAGCTTGGTTATAAATACAGCTTCTAATGTTTAGCTGTTAATTTAATGAATAAATAACTATTGGGATTTTATCTAATTCCTTGGTTTTTAGTGATTAATTAACAAGAAGTCTGACTTGAAATGCTGCTTTGTCCTTGGTGACAGGCAGCATTTTTTTTACCCTTAACACTGAAATAAAGATTATTTTTGATTTTTGTGAGCTTGTCAGTATTAACTATGAACAAGGCTTAAGTATTAATCTTCAATTAAGGTTATTATAATTACATTAATATTATTACTGGTCTAAAACTGGTGAATGTTAAACGATGCCATATACTAGTTAAAAGAGTATCAGTCGGCGTTATAGTTCATTGTAAGAGACATAGTTTAACAAACTTTATTGGCTGACAAGTGTAATAGATTTCACTGTTATTACTTGCTAATCATCTAATATGTAAAGTAAAAATATTTTATACTGCTGACTTTAATATTTGCGTCAAGGCCTAACTTAGCTAAAATGTTGTGGTTATCAATTGCCATTGTTAAACCTCTGCTTATCAGCAAGGCTCCTTTGCTTTGTATCTTTGTGATACAAGTTATTATGTCTTTTGTATTAATTAATGTGTAAATCATAGGTGGGTATTACTACATGAGCACAAAATTTACACCAATTGGTGGCGAAAAACGCAGCTTACATGTGCAAGTGGCATGTGAAATGGCTCGTAGTATTATTTCTGGTGATTTGCCACAGGGTGAGATTATCCCTGGGGAAATGGACCTTTGTACTCAGTTTGGTGTCAGCCGTACCGCATTGCGAGAAGCGATTAAGCTATTGACCTCTAAAGGTTTGTTGGAGTCTAAGCCCAAAGTCGGTACCCGAGTGCGAATGCAAGAGTATTGGAATTATCTTGATTCTCAATTACTTGACTGGCTCATTGACATGGAAAAAACCGAGCATCTCTATCAAGAGTTTTTATCGCTGCGTAAAGCGATAGAGCCTGAAGCCTGTGCTTGCGCCGCCCGCAATGCCACGGTTGAGCAGCGGATGCAGTTATCCGCACTATTTCAAGAAATGGATCGAATTTCTAAAGGGTTTGACCATGAAGGTTGGGTCGATGCCGATTTAGAGTTTCATCGGTTAATCTTTATTTCGACTGGTAACAGCTTCTTTTTACCGTTTGCCAATGTGTTGACCACCATGTTTAAGAGTTTCTTCCACCATGCCTCAAAGCGTGGCACTACCTGTATTGAAGAGCATCGTTTAATTTACGAAGCGATTATGGCGGGTAATGCAGAAAAGGCTCGTCAAGCCAGTGAAGAGTTGCTAAATCAAAGTGACCAAGAATTAGAAGCGATTCAGCAGTAAGCTTTAATCGCTAAAAAAGGCCAACTTGTTACTGACAGGTTGGCCTTTTTTTGTGAGCTGTTCTATAAGTTAAAAAGTAGCAGTTTTTCGCAGAAGATTGCTGTCTGGTTAACGTTTTATTCCTCAAAATGCGTTAATATTAAATCATACAAATGCCAAGGTTTTTGACCTTGGTATCTACCCGTCGCTGATTGAGAGAAGATAATGGATGAATCGCTAATTCCTAATATTGTTGATTTTATTGGGCAAATTGACCCGTTTGATCAACTGTCAGGGGACGTTTTAAAAGATGTTGCCAGCTGCATTAGTATTACCTACCTTGGCCGTGGTGAGCAGATCCAATTCAGCGACGGTTCGAATGAAAAATATTTATATATTATTCGTACCGGCTCCATGGAGCAGCGTAAGCCTGACGGGGTGTTGCGTTCAAAAATGGGCCCTGAAGACTTATTCGGGTTTACCTTTTTAGAGCCCCTAAAGAATATCCTCGATGGTTATACCGCGACCGCCATCGAAAACACCTTGCTGTATTTAATTCCTCATTCAAAACTGCTTAAACTGACCGCCCAACATCAACAGTTTAGTGAAAGTATCTCCTCAGCGGCGCAACTGCGCTTACGTTCGGCCTTAAATGTGGTGTGGTCCAATAAAGAGAAAGGCCTATTTTTAAAGAAAGTTTCTGAAGTGGCCAGTGGTCATGCTGCAGTGGTTGATATTGATATGAGCATTCAAGATGTCGCCAAAGAAATGCGTGATACCTGCCGCACCTCAACCGCGGTTATCAAAAAAGACGCTAACATTGTTGGCCTTATTACTGACCGAGATATGACCAAGCGAGTCATTGCAGATGGCCTTGATATTAGTTTGCCTATTCATACGGTAATGACTACGCCTGCTATTACCATTGGCCCTGATGATTTAATTTTAAAAGCGGCATCTTTAATGATGCAGTCGGGTATTCGCAGTTTACCTGTGGTACGTGGCAATGAAGTTTTGGGGTTACTAACCTCGTCGCACTTGGTGCAAAAACATCGGATGCAGGCGATTTTCTTAATTGAGAAAATCAAATACACCGAGACTACAGCTGGGTTGGCAGAGTTAACTTCAGAGCGGCAAGCGATTTTTGAGGCCCTAGTTGATGGCAAGGTAAGCGCCGAAATTATCGGCCAAGTGATGTCGATGATCATGGATGCCTATAATCGCCGCTTAATTCAAATGGCCGAAGAGCAATTTGGCGCACCACCTTGTGATTACAATTGGGTGGTTGCAGGCTCCCACGCCCGCAATGAAATTCATATGCTGTCAGATCAAGATAGCGCCATTATTATGGATGACAGTGCGACAGAAGAAGATAAAGTTTACTTTATTAAGCTTAGTGAATTCGTTAATCAAGGCTTGGATGGTTGCGGCTATCCCACCTGCACCGGTCATTACATGGCATCGAACCCTAAATGGTGTCAGACCTTATCTGTATGGAAACAGTTTTACCGCAAGTGGGTCAGCAATCCCCAATATGGCATGCTGATGAATGTCAGCGTATTTTTAGAGGTGCGAAGCTTACATGGCAATGCTAATTTTTCCGCTGAACTGCAGCAGCACTTACATCAATTAATTGCCCAAGATCATCAGTTTTTGCATTCGCTGGTTACTGATGCCGTTCGAGTGCAGCCACCTTTAGGGATTTTTAATAAATTGGTGGTAGAAAAAAGCGGTAATAACACTAAGGTGCTTAATATTAAAAAGTATGCCTTGAATTTAATTGTCGATTTAGCACGTATTTATGGGTTAGCTGTGGGGTGTTCAGAGTCAGGGACTCGACATCGTTTTGAGTATGCCGTGAATCAAAAGCTACTCCATGAAGATGACTTTAAAGATATTATTGAGGCCTTCTATTTTGTGACTCAAGTGCGTTATAACCATCAACTATCGGCATTGCGTCAGGGGCAAAAACCCAATAATCACATGGAGCCGAGCTCGATCAGCTCATTTGAGCGTAAACATTTAAAAGATGCTTTTAGAATTATCAGTAACCTTCAGGATGCGGCCAAGCTTCGCTTTAGTGGTAATTAAATGATAAAAAAATGGCTAAACCACTTTCACCCACTAACGCGACTCAATAAAGCCAGGCAGGATTATATTGCTGCGCATCCGCAATTACCGGATTTTTTATTGGCGTTATTAACCCAGCCGTTGCCAGAGCTTGGAGCTAAGGTCACTGAACTCACCTATTTATCGCTAGACATTGAAACCAGTGGTTTGGATGCTAAGCAAGATCATATTTTGAGTGTTGGTTACGTTACTATGTGTGGCAAGCGAATTGACTTAGCCAGTGTCGGCCATACCTATATTAAAGGTGTGGTGAGGCCAGAAACCGCGGTGATAAACCACATTATGCCGCAGATGGTTAATCGGGCGCAGAAGTTGGATATTGTGATGGAGCATCTGTTTCGGCAGATGCAGGGTAAGTTACTGTTAGTGCATGGTAAGCAAGTTGAGCAGCAGTTTATTGATCATTATTTGATGAAAAAATATCAGCTACCACCCATGCCACTGTTGTGGCTTGATACCTTAGCGATTGAAAAGTCGATGACCTTGAACAAAGCTAGTCAACAAGATGGTGATTATCGACTGATATCGATACGACAGCGTTACGGTTTACCTGAATACCATGGTCATAGTGCCTCGGTTGATGCAGTGGCTACCGCAGAGCTTTATTTGGCCTTATGCACGAAATTATTTGGCAATCAAACAGGAGAGATTAAGCAGGTCTATCGCCCTTAACGTTGTGGTTTAATCGTGGTTTAGTTAGCTGCAGGCATAAAGCGAAAAATCCCCAATATCCATATTGGGGAAAGAATACCACCGGAGTGGGAGTATGATTTTTTTATTATTATTTGAGCATGGGGATTAGGTTTTCGCTAGTTTCTGCACTAGCTTTTATATCGGATTTAAAATGATGATTTGGTCTTTCTGTTAATCTTTTAATAAGCGCTGCAACTTGCTCATTTGCAGCAACTCATTATATTCACCACAGGTATTAGTTTAGTGCAGCTACCGCTTCACGAACTAAACGGCCAATTTCATCCCATTGCTGATTATCAACTAAATTCGCTGGCACCATCCAAGTTCCACCACAGGCAACCACAGCATCAACAGCTAAGTAGTCATTGATGTTTTTTGGTGAAACGCCACCAGTAGGCATGATTGTTACTGGGTAAACAGCGGTTAATGCTTTTAGCATTGATATGCCGCCAGAAGGCTCTGCTGGGAAAAACTTAACTGTGTCTAAACCCATTTCCATTGCTTGCTCAACTAATGATGGGTTGTTTACACCAGGGATAATCGGCATACCGCGTTGCTGACAGTATTTAACCGTGCTTGGGTTAAAACCTGGGCTAACAATAAAATCCACGCCTGCATCAATAGCCGCATCTACCGTTGCTGAATTTAATACCGTGCCCGCACCAATTAACATATCAGGGTAAGCTGCGCGCATATTCTTAATGGCTTGAGCCGCTGCTGGAGTACGGAAGGTAATTTCCGCACAAGGCATACCATTTTCAACTAAAACTTGGCTGAGTTTCACCGCATCATCGGCATTTTTTATGGCAATGACCGGGATAACTTTTAGCTGTTTTAGTCTTTCGTTTAGCGTGCTCATATTGTTTCCTTTTGAATAATAACTAGCGGTAATTCGCCCAAATGGATTACCTAAAACTGTTGCAGAAAATACTTAGCGCTATGAATCAAAGGCCATTGGTATTGCTGGCATTACGCTGATATCAATGATGGCACCTTTGTGCTGGATCACTTCACTTGCTAATGCATGACCGGTAAGCGCTGACTGTTGATGGCTTGCGCCCAGTAAACGTTGTGACAAATACCCAGCAGCAAATGAATCGCCCGCTGAGGTGGTATCAACCACAGTTTCTACTAAGGTGGCTGGCACACTAACTTGGCCGTCTTTGGTGACGATGAGGCACTCTTCTGCACCGCGCTTAATGACTACTTCGCTCATGCCTGCACTGAGGCTGCGATCGATACAGGTTGCCAGTTGCGTGTCACCAAACAAGGCTTGTTCGTCTTCAAACGTGAGTAAGCCAATATCGGTTAGGGCCAACATTTTAAGATAGCTTTCTTGGGCCTGTTGATGTGACTGCCACAATCTGGGACGGAAGTTATTATCAAAAATAATCTTGCCGCCATTGTCTTTACACTTTTGCAGGACGTCGAACAGTATTGCTCGGCTCTTAGGGGTTAAAATCGCCAAGCTAATACCTGATAAGTACAACACATCGTATTGACTGATCGTTGTTAGCAGTGTTGCTGAAGCGTGTTCTAACCAGAATTTTGCCGCGGCATCATTACGCCAGTAATGGAAGCTTCGCTCACCTTCGTCATCGACTTCGATAGCGTATAAACCTGGCAGCTTTTCAGACATAATTTGAACGTGCTGGGTATCTATGCCTTCTTGTTGCCAGCTTTTAAGCATGTTTTGGCTGAAGGGGTCTTGACCTAAGGCACTGAAGTAGCTGATGGTCATATTTTTATCTTGAGTTAATCGAGATAAATACACCGCAGTATTCAGGGTGTCACCACCGAAGCTTTGGACAAGTTCGCCATCACGTTGTTGCAGTTCAATCATGCATTCGCCAATGATACCGACCTTTAACATAGACATATCAGCTCCTATTTGGTTTTATAGAAAATCTTGACGAGCAGGATTGAACATATCAATTAAAATGCTGTCTTGCTCTAACGCGACGGCACCATGCATCACCATTTTAGGCGCAATATAAGCATCGCCAGCTTTAAGCACTTTTTTAACACCATCGATTTCAGCTTCAAAGCTGCCTGCAGCCACATAACCAATTTGATCGTGAATGTCGTGAGTATGCGGGTGGCCGATGGCACCTTTATCAAATTTTACAAATACAGCCATTAAATCAGGAGTATAACCAATTATTTTGCGGCTCAAACCATCACCTAGGTCTTCCCAAGCGGTTTTGTCGTCTTCATAAAATGCGTTCATTACAATCTCCTTTTATTGTCGATAGCAGCAAGTAAGCTATATTCATCAGGCCTTAGTGCTTGATTGAACTTTGTGGTATCGACTATTTATCTTGGCTAAAGTTGCCGCTCAATTTGTACGTTAATCGAACGCCACCTTGTTTAGTATGATCTAAGTGTACTAGTAAAATACTTTTATTTGTAATACAAATCTACCGTAACTGTGATCGGCTTCGTATTTGTTTTATATTATTTTACAGGTCATACATCTATCTGATTGATTTATCGGGTTAAAAATAAATTATGTAATTTATTCATTATTTTAATAAGCACAGTTGATAGTGAAAACTAAAACTAATAGTCAGTGATCCAAGTCTATTATTAGTTTATATATGCTGAAATTTTTGTTTATTTGTATTATTTTAGATTCAGATGAGCACTTTTAGTTTGAGGTTAATATGTCGCAAGCCATTAAAGCGGTACTTTTTGAACAGTCGGAAATCACATCAATCGCCAATGAATTAGGTAAAGATAGCCTAATGGGTAAAAGCTTAACCAAGTTAATTGAAGATACTGACGCGTTTATGGCGTTAGGGGTTGAAGTCCCTGGCCATAGTGAAGCGGGTGGTTATGCACATAATCGTCACAAACAAAACTATCAATATATTAACCAAGCAGGACGTTTGTTTCTGGTAACAGGTGAAGACAAGTACGCTCAGTATACAGCTGACCTGTTACTTGCTTATGCAGATAAGTATTTGAAGCTTGATTATCATGAGCAATTGAACACTAACCCACCGGGTCGTTTGTTTCATCAAATCCTCAATGAACATGTCTTCCTGCTTTATTCTAGCTTAGGTTATAGCTGTATTCGCCATTGGTTATCTGCTGAGCAGCAGCAAACCATTATCGATGGTTTATTCCAGCCAATGTTAGATATGTTTACTGATAAGTATGCATTCGATTTTGACCGCATCCATAACCACGGCATCTGGGCTGTAGCAGCTGTTGCCATGTGTGGTTTAGCCATCGATAAGCCTGAATATGTTGAAATGTCTATTCACGGTCTTAAAGGTGATGACATTGAAGGCGGTTATTTAGCGCAAATCAGTAAGTTGTTTGCTCCTTCTGGTTACTACATGGAAGGTCCTTACTATCATCGTTATGCCATTCGTCCACTATGTTTGTTTGCTGAGGCGATTCACCGTCACCGTCCTGAGCTAGATATCTTTAACTTTAACGGTCAAGTCATTGGTAAAACCGTTAAAGCAATGCTGGCAACAGCTTATCCAAATGGGGTATTCCCTGCATTAAATGATGCTTCACTGACCATGGATATTTGCGATGCGGGTGTGATTGTGGCGCTGAGCTTATACGCGAAACACTATGGTATTGATGATGACATCTTAGGCATGGCGCAGATTCAAGATACAGTGTGGGTTAATGCTTGTGGCCAAGCACTTTCAAGCGCTTTTGATAACAATGAAGCTGCTTTAAACCCTTGCTGGGCCAGTGTTGAGCTAAACGAAGGCCCAAATGGTGATCGTGGCGCGCAGGCATTTTTACGTATGCAAAGTAATAAAGGCGATGTGAGCCAGTTAGTGATGAACTACGGTCAACACGGCATGGGCCATGGTCACTTTGATACCTTAGGAGTGAGCTTCTTTAACAATGGCCAAGAAGTATTACGTGAATACGGCTTTGGTCGCTGGGTTAACGTGGAGCCAAAATTTGGTGGTCGTTACTTAGATGAAAACAAATCTTATGCTCGCCAAACTATTGCCCATAATGCGGTAGCGGTAGATCAAAAGTGTCAAAACAACTTTGACGTTAAATTAGCTGATAGCCGCCACGGTGAACCACACTTCTTTAGCGGTGATGATAAAGAAATTCAAGGTGTGAGTGCATTTTGTCGTGACTTCTATGAAGGGGTTGATCAGCAACGTAGCTTGCTCATGATAAACGACGAGCGTTTAGCACAACCCATCTTGGTTGATTTATACCGTTTAACCAGTGAGGTGGCGCATCAATATGACTACGCACTGCATTACGATGGTCAAATCGTGCGGACAAACTTTGATTATCAAACTCACGCCGAGTTATCGACGCTAGGTGATGATTTTGGTTATCAACATCTTTGGAATGTTGGTCAAGGTAAAGCAAAAGACACCACTTTAGTGAGCTGGTTACAAGGTAGCAGCTATTACACTTGGCTTACGGCATCAAGCGAAGAAGACGAAGTTATCTTTACTCGCAGCGGCGCCAATGACCCATCATTTAACTTACGCAGCGAGCCAGGCTTAGTATTACGTCGCAATGCAAAAGACACGCTATTTGCCAACGTACTTGAGACTCATGGTTACTTTAATGAAGCCATTGAAGCCAGTACTGAAGCCCGCGGCCAAATTACCGAGGTTAAGGTTATTGGCACCAATGAGCAGGGATCGGTCATCGAAATTATCGCTAAAGATTACTCAATCATTGTGATGGTCAGTAACCAAGTTGGCGTGACTGACGAGAGCAAAACTAGCGTGACATTTAACAATCAAGATTTCCAATGGCAGGGTTACTTTGCTGTTGAAGTAAGAGGTTAATACCATGAGTTACCAACCATTATTAATGAGCTTTGAAGAAGCTGCTGAGTTACGTACTCATCTAAATACAGACAGCTTAATGGGCCGCTCTATTGCTACTGAAGTGGCAGCTCTAGAAGCTTATCTACCTGTTGGCATTGAAATTCCTGGCCACGGTGAAGCGGGCGGTTATGAGCATAACCGCCACAAGCAAAACTACATCCACCTGGATTTAGCAGGGCGTTTATTCTTGATCACTCAAGATAAGCGCTACCTTGATTACGCTAAAACCATGTTGGTTGAGTACGCTAAGGTGTATACCAGCTTTGAGCTGAACACTAGCCGTGACTCAAACCCACCAGGGCGTATTTTCCATCAGACACTGAATGAAAACATGTGGATGCTGTATGCATCTTGTGCTTATTCGTGTATTCGTCATGAATTAACCACTGACGAACAACAGTTGATCGAAAACGACTTATTCCGTCCTATGATTGACTTGTTTGTTGATACTTATGCCCACGATTTTGACATCGTCCATAACCACGGCCTTTGGGCTGTGGCGGGTGTGGGTATTTGTGGTTACGCCATTAACGACCAAGCCAGTGTTGATAAAGCACTTTATGGCTTAGCGGGTGACAGCGTATCAGGTGGCTTTATTGCTCAGCTTACGCAACTGTTCTCGCCAGATGGTTACTATATGGAAGGTCCGTATTATCACCGTTTCTCGCTTAGACCGATTTACTTATTTGCTGAGACTATTCAACGTCGTCAGCCTGAAATCGATATCTATAACTTAAAAGATCAAGTGATTAAAACCACCACTTACGCCGTGATGTCTACCGCGTTCCCTAATGGTGTGTTGCCAGCCCTTAATGATTCATCTAAAACCATGGACATTAAAGACGAAGGGGTACTGATTGCCACTAGCGTGTGCTTTAAGCGTTACTCCCAAGATGACAACCTTAAATCAATGGCTGTGCATCAAGATAAGGTTTGGGTACATGGTTCAGGTGCAGCATTATCTGACGGTGTAGCAAACTCTGAAAAACTCGCCGGTTTTAACTGGGGTAGTTTACAACTCACTGACGGCCCACAAGGCGAGCGCGGCGGTATTTCAATTTTACGTCATCGTGATGTTAAAGCTGACGATAGCATGGCGCTACTATGGTACGGCCAACACGGTAGTGACCATAAATTGCATTCAGCATTAGATCACGGTCATTTTGATGGTTTACACCTCAGCCTGTTTAATCACGGTCAAGAAGTGACTCACGACTATGGCTTTGGCCGTTGGGTTAACGTTGAGCCAAAATTTGGCGGTCGTTACATCCCAGAAAACAAAAGCTACTGTAAGCAAACTGTTGCTCACAATACAGTTGTGGTTGATGAAACCAGTCAAAACCAAGGTGACACCGCCACTGCTGAAGCACGTTGGGGTGAACCGCACTTCTTTGTGGCAGGTGATAACAACATGCAAGCCATGAGTGCATTTGTACGTGGCTACTACCCAGGGGTTGATCAACAACGCACAGTAGTGATGTTCGAAGTTGCCGGCATTGCTAAGCCAATCGTATTGGATTTATTCCGCTTAACCAGTGACGAGCAGCATACCTATGATTATGTAATGCATCACAGCGGTCAAATTATCCGTACTGATTTTGAGTACCAAACGGCGTCTAAGCTTAAGCCTGTCGGTGAAAAATCAGGTTATCAGCACTTGTGGAACATTGCTTCAGGCAAGGTTGATCAGCAAGGCAGCTTGGTAAGCTGGTTAATGGGCAGCAGCTACTATTCAATGGTGAGCAGCGCAACCCAAGACAGTGAAGTCATTTTTGCCCGTACTGGCGCCAATGATCCTGATTTTAACTTACGCAGCGAGCCGGTAATGCTGTTACGTCAGCAAGGCAAGACGCATTTATTTGCTAACGTCTATGAAACCCATGGCTATTTCAATGAAGCGATTGAAGCGAGCACTGATGCTCGCGGTCAAGTGAGCAAGGTTGAAGTACTCACTCACACAGCTGATGCATCAGCTGTGAAACTGACGCTGGTGTCAGGCCAAGAGGTTAATGTGTTTGTATCAAACAAAGCTGATGTCAATGCAGACAGCCACACAAGCCTTGAAATTGCTGGTAAAACAGTAAGCTGGAAAGGTGAAGTGCATATTGGTTAATGGCCAATAAGGCTGCCTAATAAGCAGTCTTATTTATTACCAATCAAAAAAGCCCGAGCTAACCATGTTAGTCTCGGGCTTTTTGTCTTTAGCGGGCAGTATAAGCAGGCTTGGATAAACTATTTAGTAGACAGCTTAACCAAATTCACCGCTAACATAACCTTGAGTGCGGCTATCTACTGGGTTTTGGAATAAGGTGGCGGTATCCGCGTGTTCAACTAACTCGCCCATCCAGAAGAAGGCGGTTTTATCTGAAATCCGTTTTGCCTGATTCATTGAGTGAGTCACAATTACGATGGTGAACTTTTTACGTAGCTCGTCCATTAACTCTTCAATTTTATGGGTAGCTATCGGATCAAGCGCACTGGTTGGCTCGTCCATCAAAATCACTTCAGGTTGCATAGCAATGGCACGGGCAATACACAAACGTTGCTGCTGACCGCCTGATAAACCAAGTGCTGGACTATGAAGGCGTTCTTTCACTTCATCCCATAATGCTGCACCGCGTAGAGACTCCTCTACGGTTTTATCAATCACTGACTTGTCTTTTTCGCCTTGCGCTTTTAGGCCAAAGGCAACATTGTCATAAATACTCATCGGGAATGGGTTGGGTTTTTGAAATACCATGCCCACGCGCATCCGCAGTTGTTTTACATCAATGTCTGAATATATGTTTTCGCCTTCAAATAACACATCACCATCAATTTTTACCCCTGCCACTAAGTCGTTCATGCGGTTTAAGGTGCGCAATAAGGTTGATTTACCACAACCAGATGGACCAATTAACGCCGTGACCTGTTTAGCAGGAATAGGCAATGAAATATTCTTCAGCGCTTGGTTTTCGCCGTAGAAAAGGTTGAGATTATTGACTTCAAGCTTGTTCATTTTTAAATTGCCTTAATGTGAATGTTTATCAAATCGAGCTGCGATAATTTTGGTGGCTAGATTGAGTACTAGCACTAATACAATCAAGATGGTGGCTGTGGCATAGGCCTGATCCCACTCATGTTGAGTAAATAATTCTTGGGTGAGTTTATATAAATGCACGGTTAAGGTGCGGCCAGAATCTAATACTGATTCAGGAATTTGTGTCACCATGCCTGCGGTTAAAAATACCGGTGCCGACTCACCAATAACGCGGCCTGTACTCAAAATAATTGAGGTCACAATACCCGGTAATGCGTTAGGTAAAATGAGGCGCCAAATGGTATAAATCTTTGAACTGCCCAGTGCATAACCCCCTTCACGGTAGCTCATAGGTACCGCCATTAGCGCTTCTTCAGTGGTGCGGATTATCACAGGTAAAATCAGCATTGATAGTGTCAGCGCGCCAGCAAGGATAGAGAACCCAAGGCCCAGTACTGTCACAAAGAAGGTCATACCAAACAGACCGTAAACAATCGATGGAATACCGGCTAATGATTCAATACAAAAACGGATCACTTCAACCAATTTACTGCCAGGTTTGGCGTATTCGGTTAAGTAAATAGCGGTCATAATCCCCAGTGGCGCTGCGATACCCAGTGACAATCCAACCATATAAACGGTTGATACAATCATCGCCCAAATACCTGATGCTTCGCCAATGCGTGTGTAGCTACTGGTAATAAACTCCCAACTGACATGGCTTAAGCCGTTAGATAAAATGTGCCACACGACCCAAAGTAAAAATACTATGGTGAGCGCTGCAGATGCCCAAACGCCTGCCAGTGCAGCCTTGTCTTTAAACACTCGGGATTGCTTGTTTGATACTTGAGTCATTATGCATGCCCTCTTTTACGGTTTAGATAAAGTAGTCCAGCATTTAAACAAACGATAAAGGCCAGTAATACAATGCCTGTAGCGTATAAAGCACTTGAGTGGATGCCGGTTGCATAAGACATTTCCATAGCGATGTTAGCCGTTAATGAACGTGCAGGTTCAAGTAGTGAACCTGGCATAGCAGGAGCATTACCCATCACCATGATAATGGCCATGGTTTCACCAATGGCGCGGGCGACACCTAAAGCCACACCGGTATAAATTCCGCTTTTAGCAGCAGGAATTAATACGTTAAAAATACTGTAAATGTGCGATGCCCCTAAGGCTAAAGCACCTTCTTTATAAGTCGGGGTGAGTGCGCGTAGTGATGTTTCTGAAATCGTAATAACCGTTGGCAAAATCATAATCGCCAACACGATAATCCCCGCTAATAGAGTGTTACCTGCAGGAATATTAAAAATGCTTTCAATAGCTGGCACGATAACAATCAAACCGAAAAAGCCATAAACCACCGACGGAATACCCGCTAATAGCTCAACAGCAGGTCTAACAATGTTGGCGAGCCACTTTGGGGCAATTTCCGCTAAGAAGACAGCGGTTAATATTGCGACTGGTACGCCAATCATTACCGCGCCCATGGTTGAAGCAAGCGAGGCGACAATCATGGCGGCTATACCGTAAAGCGCAGGTGGTAGCCATTCTTTACCAAAAATGAGGTTTAACACTCCCGCTTCTTTAAATGCGGGTAATCCTTCATAGAAAACGAACCAGCCAATAGTGATGACCGATACCACGCCGACCATGGCGCTGAGAAAAAATAACCCGTGAAAGAGTAGTTCAACCCAATCAATTTTCTTGGCAGGAGACAGTGACACCTTTGTCGTCATGTCTATTTTGCTAGCCGTTTCCATGTTACAACCTCTATATAAACAAAAAGCAGCATAAGAAGGTCTAGGCCTTCTTATGCCATGCATTCAATCAGTAATTACTGAACGCGGATGTAGCCTTCTTCTGCAACGATACCTTGACCGTCTGCAGACATAATAAATTCAATAAATGATTTTGCTGTTGCTGGTGCGTCTTCATTTATTAACGCAATGAAAGGGCGGGCAATTTGATAGTCGCCAGCGGCAATGTTGCTATCGGTAGCTGCAACACCATTGACTGATAATGCGTTGAGTGAATCATCAACACTACCTAGTGAAATATAACCAATAGCGTATGGGTTGTTAGCAACGATGGTTTTAATCATGCCGTTACCGTTACCGACTTGAGCGGAAGGAGTAATAGCAGTTACTGTGTGGCCATTAACTTTACGTTGTAGCTGCATGATTTCTTCAAATGCGCCACGAGTACCTGAACCATTTTCGCGAGTAACAACAACGATTGGACGTGCTTCGCCGCCAACTTCGCTCCAGTTTTTGATTTCGCCACGGTAGATTTTAGAAATTTGTTTTTGAGTCAGATCTTTAACTGGGTTTGCTTTGTTTACTGCAGCAGCAATACCATCACGAGCGATAACGATTTCTTTTGTTTTTGGCGTTAATTCATTTGGTTTGATATTACGAGATGACATACCAATCATACTGGTGCCATCTTTAGCGGCGCGAATACCTGCTGATGAGCCGGTGCCCTGTACTTCAACATTTTTGTTTGTCGTATTTTGATAATTCTCTGCCAGCACTTCCATAACGTGGGCAACAGAGGTTGAACCAGACACTGTAACTGTACCAGCTTGAACAAGAGGTGCTGCCATTAAACCAACAGCTGTTAGTAAACCAATCACTTTTTTCATCACAAGTTCCACTTAATATAGGTAGTTCGTTTAATCCATTTGGATATCAACATTAGGGCGCTTCTCTTTTAAGGTTCGATTTGAAGCGAGTGCATTAAGACAGATCAATATGACAGTTAAGTTACAGTCAAAAGCGAGCAAATTAATTTGGATTAATTGTGGTTAGGTTGTTGTTTTGCTGATGTTAATTGGTTGTTATCAATAACGGGTGGTCGAGTGAGGCATTTTGGAAGTTGGCTTTTAATTTCTTAAATTTGCAGGCTTTATGTGGATATAGTTGTAGTGGGTGCTTGGGTGCGTTCGGGGCTTGTCAGCTAGTTGTTTTGCTGTGTTAAGTTAATTGTGAATTAAGTTTATTTTAACCTTGTGTCGATATTTGGGTTTTTCTTTATGCAGTGGTTATTAACATTTGGGCTAATATGAAAGTTTTATGACAATCAATTAAGGCGCTAAAATAATATACAATTAGTAAGCTAAACCGCCGTTTGAGTGGGGTTAAGTCATCGCAATGTACACTGCAACATCGTCTTTTTACCTTTTCATTGCCAAGTTTACGAGCAACTAAGATATGCACACCGCATGCAACGCCCACTCTTACAGCAGAGAGCATCGACATTATTCACACTATATAAGGTAAATGTATGACAACAGAAATGGTCATGATTGGCATCTCAGTACTCATTGTTATTGGCATTTTATTGCACCATCCATCTCGCACCTTAGGCATACCTTCGTTGCTGATATTTATGGGGGTCGGTTTATCCTTGGGTAATGGTGAGTTTAATTTCGTGTATGACAATCTCGACCAAACTGCATGGATAGGGGGGTTGGCACTTAATGTGATTGTATTTGTCGGTGGCTTAAATACCTCCACCGATAAAATTAAAGTGGCCTATAAAGAAGGCGGAGTATTAGCGTCATTTGGGGTGATATTTACCACACTCATCTTTGCGGCAATTCTTTATGGACTGCTGGATTTTAATCTAATCACCTGCTTGTTATTTGCCGCTATCGTATCTTCAACTGATGCGGCGGCAGTATTTTCAATTTTAGAGTCTAAAAAGCTTAAGTTAAAAGAGCAAACCGATACTGTGCTGGAGTTCGAGTCAGCCACCAATGACCCTGTGGCAATGCTAATGGTGATTGTATTAACCGATATGACACTGGCTTCTCATCAAGCGGTTGCTATTTCAACCTTATCACTGCACCTAGCGAGCCAGATTTTGGTTGCCATTGTGGTGGGCTTCTTAATTGGTAAATTAGCAGTATTACTGCTTAATCGAATTAGTTTGGCTGAATTCGGGCTTATTCCGGTATTTGTGTTAGCGAGCTTTATTATTGCTACTTATAGCGCCGAGATGCTTGGCGGTAATATTTTACTGGCGTCTTATATTGCTGGTGTGGTGATAGGTAATGGCATTAAGCGCGGCCAACTGGTTAATTTACACTTTTTTAATAGTTTATCTTGGTTGGCGCAGGCGTTGATGTTTATCGTGCTCGGACTGCAGATATTCCCGCAGACATTAATGAACGTCTTTTGGATTTCTATTATTCCGGGGCTATTACTTATCTTGGTCGCGAGACCGTTAGCGGTGCAGTTATGTTACTTGCCGTTTGTGAAGGCCAGCTGGAAAAAGCGTTTATTTATTTCAATGATAGGCCTAAAAGGGGCAACTCCGATTGTGTTTGCCTTAATACCTGCAGCGGCAGGCGTACCAGGTGCGATAGAAATCGTCCACATGGTATTCTTTTTTGTATTGATGTCTGTGTTTATTCAGGGCGGCGCTATTGCACCCTTGGCCAATAAACTTGGGTTAGAGCAAAAAGAGCAGCATAAAGCAGAGTGATCGATCAGATCATTTGATACTGTAATTGGCTAAGCCATTATAAATGGGGGTTAAGCTGCGCTGAGTTGTTGCAAGGTATCTTCAGCTTTAGCTTGCTCAATGCGTTTCCAGACTTTCTCATGAAAATAGAATACTACGGTATTTACAGCAGGTTCTAATAGTGCGATAGCGCCGCCGATAACAATACTGCCTGTTAATAGATAAGTGACAGTAAAAGCGACACAGAAATGTAAGATGGCGAAAGTGATTGTTTTTTTCATGATAAATGACCTGTTTTATTAATCTGATGCAAATGATAATTGTTATCATCTAGGTTGTAAAGGTCAGTTTATCGATAGGCGTTATTTGATTTTTCAATTAAGCCGACCGAGAAATGGTCGGCTTAATTTGCTGCTATTACTATGAGTGGCTGACATCTTCTAAGTTAACGATAGTAAGCAACAGTAAGCAACAGCAAGTATTAGTAATGCCAAGGGAACTTAGAAAAGTCTTGGTCGCGCTTTTCTAAAAATGCATCACGGCCTTCTTGCGCTTCGTCTGTGCCATAAGCTAAACGAGTGGCTTCACCAGCAAATAATTGCTGCCCAACCAAACCATCATCTGGCAAGTTAAAGCCATATTTGAGCATACGCATCGCGGTTGGGGATTTACTGTTGATTTCTTTCGCCCAGCTTAATGCTTCAGTTTCAAGTTCAGCATGGGGGATAGAGCGGTTAACCATGCCCATATCAAACGCTTCATCAGCGGTATAATTAAAGCCAAGGAAGAAAATCTCACGAGCACGTTTTTGGCCGATCATTTTCGCTAAATAAGCACTACCATAGCCTGAGTCAAAACTGCCTACATCAGGATCCGTTTGCTTAAATACCGCATGTTCTTTAGAAGCTAAGGTGAGGTCGCACACAACATGTAAGCTATGGCCGCCGCCAACAGCCCAGCCAGGTACTACAGCAATAACCACTTTAGGCATAAAGCGGATAAGGCGTTGTACTTCTAATATGTGCAAGCGGCCCATGCGTGCCACATCAGGTTTACCTTCTTCTGCGCCTTCATATTTATAGCCATCTTTACCTCGGATACGCTGATCGCCACCGGCGCAAAAAGAGTGCTGACCTTTTGCTGATGGGCCGTTACCTGTAATTAATACACAGCCGACATCAGACCATTGGCGGGCATGATCTAACGCAGTGTAGAGTTCATCAACGGTTTTTGGGCGGAATGAATTAAGACAGTCGGGGCGGTTAATCGCGATACGCACCGTACCTTGATCTTTTGCGCGATGATAAGTGATGTCTTCAAAATCGAAGTCAGTTACAGTGTCCCAAAGTGTTGGGTCGAATATGTCGGAAACCTGCTGAGTCATTTTTTGCTAGCCTTTTTCAATAGATTATCCAAAGGCTAGGCTGAAATAATTCTCAGGTCAATTGACATAGGGCAGGAAAGCCAAAAATTATATTTTATCGCAGATAAATTGCAGGTTTTGTTTACTAATAGCAGGATGTGTCAGCCCAAAACCGCAATACTCATCTTTAAATGCACTCACAGACTCATTGTCAGTAAACACGCTTTTCAGTTCAGTGAGTTCTTTAGCTGTCAGTCTTTCAATCACCTCACTGGGAATGGTGGGGATGATATCTTCCTTTCTGGTGATCTTAGTGCCCGTCATTGATTTTAGTTTTTTTTCTGTATCGTTGAATACCGACTCAACTGCAGCAATAGGTTCATCTAATTTGTCGGTTTCGGTGGCAAAGTAGTAAATAACGCCGCCAATCAGTGCTATAAGGATCCAGCCTCTCATCTTTTAGTCCAATTAAAGTGAAAAAGTTTAAACAATGCGAGTATAATACACTCAATTAACACTCTATAAACGAGTGCGTAGCAGTTACAGGCTATTTTTATCTAAATTAATAACGTTTTCTGTAACCTAAACAGAATTTGCCCCTTTTTTGAGTAGTAAGGCATCAAGATGACACAAGAATCTCAAACTAAAGATTACGCTAAGCAAACCCGGATCAAGATTCATCAACCCGACGCCAGTAAAGCGGATCGCTTTAATCCGAGTAACAGTATCTATGTCCGTGCTGTCACAGGACTGTGGACCACGGTAAGACGCCGTATTGGCTGGGCGACTTTATCTTTCTTTCTTATCCTGCCTTGGTTGCCTTGGGGTGATAGACAAGCCGTGTGGTTTAATTTGGGTGAACAGAAGTTCCACATCTTTAATCTCACTATTTGGCCGCAAGATTTAACCCTATTGGCAGCACTCTTTACTATTGCCGCATTTGGACTGTTTTTTGTTACCACCTATCTCGGGCGAGTTTGGTGTGGCTACACTTGTCCGCAAACCGTGTGGACATTTATCTTTATCTGGTTAGAAGAGAAGTTTGAAGGTGCGCGAAATAAACGTATCAAGCTAGATCAGATGCCCTGGAGCTTTAATAAGCTATGGCGTAAAACAGCCAAACACACTTCTTGGTTACTCATATCATTACTTACAGCGATGACCTTTGTGTCGTACTTTGTGCCAAGCCGTGAAGTCTATATTGATGTATTTACCCTTAATGCCGATATTGGCATTTATTTCTGGGTAGTATTTTTTACCTTAGCAACCTACGGTAATGCTGGCTGGATGCGTGAGATCATGTGTATTCATATGTGCCCTTATGCGCGCTTCCAAGCAGCCATGTTTGATAAGAACACTTATATAGTCGGTTATGACGCAAAACGTGGTGAAACCCGTGGCCCACGTTCACGCAAAGCAGACCCTAAAGAAATGGGCTTAGGTGATTGTATTGACTGTGACCTATGTGTCCAAGTTTGCCCTACCGGTATTGATATTCGTAATGGGCTGCAATATGAGTGTATTAACTGCGGCGCCTGTATTGATGCCTGCGATACCACAATGGAGCGAATGGGTTATGACAAGGGACTTATCAGCTACACCACCGAAAATAAATTAGAAAACGTTAAAGAAAGCATCATAAGACCGAAATTGGTGGGTTATGGTGTGGCGTTAACAGTCATGATCTTAGTGTTTATCTATGCCAGCGCCACAATTGCCCCTGTGCGAATGGATGTTATCCGAGACCGAAATGCTTTATATAGAATAACCAACGATGGCTTAGTGCAGAACACCTATACCTTAAAGCTACTTAATAAAACTGAGCAAGCACAGCAATATGCACTTTCGATGGATGGTATTGAAGGATATGAATGGAGCGGTCCACAAACCGTATCAGTGCAAGCGGGTGAAGTGCTCACCTTACCTATTAGTATTGCTGTCGATCCAGGGGTGTTAGAGCGAACCGTGACTAAAATTAACTTAATCGTAGCCGCGACCATTGATGATAAGGCCGTTGTCATCAAACAAGAATCAAGATTCTTTGGTGAGTAAAGCCTGATATAGCGCCTTAAAAGGGACGGTTAGTCCCTTTTTTGTGCGTTTTGTTTGAAATAGCAACGAACAAGCCATTTTCTATCGTTTTCTTCATAAAAGCCCTTGCGCTAAATCTTAACTTGCCTATAATGCGCATCCACTGACACGGCGACAGGCCAATAGCCTCAA